>CAJPPF010000033.1 GCA_905372445.1 uncultured Prevotella sp.
ACATCTGCTCAACAATCGAACAAAATCAGTCAAGGACTCTAATGACCGATTCGGGCTAAAAGAAATGTTTTTAATAAAACTTGCTATTTTCTTCTCCAGAATTCGCGTAAGTAAAGAAAATTCATCGTCGCGGTTTTGAGCGAAAGAGAAAACGAAGAATGATGATTTGCCAAGTCTGCATGTCATAAAACTGCGTCTTTGCGAACCGATAGGAACAGAAAACAGCTTTCTTCCGTACTTTTTCTCTCAAAAAACGGTGGTTCTTTACGCTGAAACGGACGGTTTTATCGGGAAGAAACGGCGGTATTAAGCTCAAGAAACGGCGGTTCTTGAAAATGATTCGTATTTTTGTCGGCATTAAACAAGTCTATTTCGCTGATTATCAACGTCTTTTATGTAATGCTAAAAATAAGCATTTTTCGTCAACGAACGACCATGTGCCGGCAAATATCGGCTGTATTTATGGTTAGAATAGCCCTTTTGTTGAATTTATTCGTAACATTAGTGCAGAAACATATTATGTCAGCTTCAGTCCCAAACGGCGTGCGAGCTCATTTCTCTGCGACTGTCGCTCCTGATATTCGGTCATCGCCTCACGCATTTTCTCGGGGTCGGAAGCGCTCATGATGACCTTTTTCTTCAGTTGCTCGAGCGATTCCTGCACTATGTCCATACGCAGATCAAGTGTCAGATGCTCTGCCTGAGAACGGAGCTTTGTCTCTTCGTTCTCCTGATCAATCTTCTTCTGCGACTCACTGACTGGTGTGTCGTCGGTATTAGTCTCTATCAGAGCAAACCTGTCGACGGCGAGCTCGTTGGCGAAATTGCCAAGTTCGATGTTATGATGATTCACGAAATATGTCTCAGCAACAAAGTCCTGCTCGCCACTTTTCTCGGCTGCTTCTTGCAGAATCTGTGCGCACTGAGGGTCTTTCAACTTTATATCATCGGCTGCAAGGTTATAATATATAAACTGTGCGACGCTGATATCAATCAGCCTGCCGTCCTCGGTCTCGACATTGTGAAAAACCATTCGCTCGCCATGACGCACCACCAACTGCGCAATCATGCGCTCGACATGTGAAATCTTCTCGCTGTGCGTCAGTTCCTGACGGATGTCATCACGCTGCACGGCTTGAGTTGGAGTGGTTGTATTCGTCTTGCGCTCATGAATAAACGTGTTCATGCGGTTTATGAGGGTGTCCTCCTTCATACCTATGAGTAGGGCAGAGTCGTGCAGGTATGTGGCACGTAGTATCTGATTCGGTATGACGGCAATGCTCCGTATGATTGAGTCGATGCCCTCCGAGCGCTGTTGCGAATCTTTTGCCTTGCTGACAAGCATATCGGTCTTGAACTGTAGGAAGTCCATCTGATGGTCGTCGATATACTGGCGAAAGTCGGCGGCAGTGTGTTTCCTCGCAAAAGAATCAGGGTCGTCGCCATCGGGAAGGAACAGCACTTTTACGTTCATCCCCTCTGACAGCAGCATATCCGTTCCCCGCATTGCAGCGTGCATTCCGGCATCATCGCCGTCGTAAAGCAGTGTGATGTTCGAGGAGAAACGATGCAGCATGTGAATCTGATGTATGGAAAGTGCCGTACCTGAGTTGGCAACGACATTCTCGATGCCACACTGGTGCATGGACAAGACGTCCGTCTGACCTTCTACGATATACACGCGGTCTTCCTTCGCAATAGCTCGCTTGGCTTGATATATGCCGAAAAGTTCGCGTTCCTTATGGTATATCTCCGAATCTGGCGAGTTGACATACTTCTGCTGCACACCCTTAGTGCGCGAGTCAAGCACACGGGCGGAAAAGCCTACGATCTTGCCGCTTAGTCCTATCCACGGGAAAATGACGCGGTCGGCATAGCGGTCGATAAGTTCTCCCCGATCCGACTTATAGCATATACCTGTCTTAAGTAGGAATTCCTCCTTGTAGCCTTTCTGCAATGCGTTGGCAGCAAAGGCATGGCGGTCCTTGACATCATAGCCCAGACGAAACTTGCGTATCACGTCGTCGCGGAATCCACGACCTCGGTAATACTGCATGCCTATAGCGACACCGTCGGGGTCGTTATGCAGGAGTTCCTCGAAATAGGTGGCAGCCCACTCATTGACGATAAACATCGACTCACGCTCGTTCTGCTCCTGACGCTCCTGGTCGCTTATCTCGCGCTCATGAATCTCTATTCCATACTTCTTCGCAAGCCATCGCAACGCCTCAGGATAGGTGAGCTGCTCGTGTTCCATGATAAAACTGACAGGATTGCCGCCCTTTCCGCAACCGAAACAATGGCAGGAGCCACGGGCAGGACTGACCATGAACGACGGTGTCTTCTCGTCGTGGAAAGGACACAGTCCCTTATAGTTTGCTCCACTTTTCTTCAGTGTGACAAACTCCGAAACAACATCTACGATGTTTGCAGCTTCTTTTATACGGTCAACTGTCGCTCTGTCAATCATTGCTTATCGTCATTCTTATGGCAAAGATACAAAAAAAACATGAGATGCGATTACTTACGATACAAAGTTTTTGCACCCCATGAAAGAAATAAGGTGCAGCCTCCTTGAAAGAAGCTACACCTTATTATATGTATGCGCACGGGCATGGCGCCCATGAATTAAATATTACTTGCGATAATCGGCAAGGTCTTCTACTGTTGACGACATGATGAAGTTGTAGTGCTTCTCAATCTCTGACATAGCAAAGCGAGTATAAACTCGTGCTGACTTGCCGAAGAGCTCACTGTCCTTTGAGGCATCGGTAATGAGCAGGTTGGTCATGATTGTTGTTGCAGCAATCTCATATAGATGGCGTGAACAGAAGTCCTTGTACTCATCATTCTCTGCTGCGTTGACTCTGGCAACACAGTCGTTGTACTTCACTAACATCTCATGAGCCTGAGCACGCAGAGTCTTGAACTCCTCGGCAGTTGCTTCCTGCTCCATGTCAGCTATCACCTGACCATAGAAGCCGTTAGTGATGTAACGTATAGCAGCAACGGTCTGAAGCTGTGTAGTGCCCTCGTAGATAGAGGTGATACGTGCATCGCGATAAAGACGCTGGCATGGATACTCAAGCATAAAACCTGAACCGCCATGAACCTGAATACAGTCGTAGGTGTTCTGGTTGGCATACTCTGAGTTGATACCTTTTGCCAATGGGGTGAAAGCGTCAGCGAGACGAGAGTACTCCTTACACTCTGCACGCTCCTCGGGAGTGAGTTTGCGCTCGCGGGAGATATCTTCGAGTGCCTTGTAAATATCTACATAACGGCTTGTTGCATAAAGAAGTGTACGACCGGCGTCAAGTTTTGCCTTCATCAAAGCAAGCATATCATATACAGCAGGGAACTGTATGATAGCCTTACCAAACTGCTTACGGTCCTTAGCATAAGCCAAAGCTTCATTATAAGCCTGCTGTGAGAGACCTACTGACTGGGCAGAGATACCCAGACGGGCACCGTTCATCAGAGCCATCACGTACTTGATAAGTCCGAGCTTGCGGCTGCCGCAGAGTTCTACCTTCGCATTCTTATAGACAAGTTCGCAGGTGGGCGAACCGTGTATGCCGAGTTTGTTCTCAATACGACGTACGTCAACACCGCCGTTACGCTTGTCGTAGATGAACATTGAAAGACCGCGACCGTCGCGTGTGCCTTCTTCTGAACGAGCAAGAACGAGGTGAATGTCTGAGTCGCCATTGGTAATGAACCGCTTACAACCATTCAGACGCCAGCAGTTCTCCTTCTCGTCAAATGTAGCCTTAAGCATCACTGACTGCAGGTCAGAGCCTGCATCCGGCTCTGTGAGGTCCATTGACATCGTCTCACCGGCGCAAACACGTGGGATATAACGTTGGCGCTGATCCTCATCGCCGAACTCATATAGGGTCTCGATACAATCCTGAAGCGACCAAATGTTTTCAAAACCTGCATCAGCAGCTGAAATCATCTCGTTGATAGCAGAGTAGGGGACGGTAGGAATATTAAGACCGCCATAACGACGTGGCATAGTAACACCATTGAGTCCAGCCTTTACTGTTGTCTCATAATTCTCGTATGTCTTGCTTGCATAGCGTACGCGACCGTTCTCGCAATGAGGTCCTTCTTCGTCAACAGCTTCTGAATTTGGCCAGATGACATTTGCGCTGATATCGCCGGCGAGCTCAAGCACGCGGTCGTAGTTATCAAGAGCATCCTCGAAATTCTGAGGAGCATAGTCGTATTTGTCTTTATCAGCATAGTCACGCTCCTTGAGCTCAACAATACGCTTCATCAATGGATGATTAAGATGAAACTTAATCTCCGGGTTGTCTGTATAGAAATTAGCCATAATTTACTTAGAGTGATTCTTATAATATTTAATCATCTTTGGAACAACTTCTTCCACTGTGCCGGTGATAACGTAGTCGGCAATCTGATTGATAGGAGCATCCGGGTCGCTGTTTACGCTGACGATGATGCCCGACTCCTGCATACCGGAGATATGCTGAATCTGACCGGAGATGCCAAAAGCGAAATAAACTTTTGGACGGACTGTTACTCCTGTCTGACCAATCTGGCGGTCGTGGTCAATCCAGCCTGCATCGACAGCGGCACGAGAAGCACCTACCTCAGCATGAAGCTCGTGGGCAAGTTCGAACAGTTTATCAAAACCTTCTTTTGAACCTACACCATAGCCACCCGCAACAACTATTGCTGCTCCCTTGAGATTATGCTTTGCCTCCTCAACATGACGCTCGATGACCTTTACAACATATTCTGTCTCCGGGACATACTTTGCTACGTCATGACGAACAACCTCTGCCTTGTATGCCTCGTCGAGAACTTCTTTCTTCATCACACCCTCGCGGACAGTAGCCATCTGTGGTCTGTGGTCGGGGTTAACGATTGTTGCTACTATGTTACCACCGAAGGCAGGACGAATCTGATAGAGCTGATTCTCATAATGGAAAGTCCGTAGCTCGCCGTCTACCTTACGCCTCATATCGTAGCTTCCAATCTCAAGTTCCGTACAATCGGCAGTCAGACCGCTGTGAAGAGCAGAGCTGACACGTGGACCGAGGTCACGACCGATAACCGTTGCACCAAGGAGACATATCTCCGGCTTTTCCTTCTTAAAGAGGTTTACGACCAGTGCTGTGTGTGGATTGCTTGTGTATGGTGCAAGTCCCTCTGCGTCGAAAATGTGAACTCTGTCAACACCATACTTTATCACCTGCTCCTCAACACCGTCGAGACCGGAGCCTGCAATGATACACTCCAACTGAACGCCAAGCGTGTTTGCAAGTTTACGTCCTTTGGTAAGGAGCTCGAGAGCGACATCTTTTACCTTTGTGCCTTCTATCTCGCAATATACAAATACATTATTCATGGCTATCCAATCAGTTTTTCGTTCAACATTTCTACCATCAGGTTCTCGATATCATTATCACTGCCTGTCAGAGACTTTGACTCCTTAGCCTTGAACACGATATTCACAACCGTCTTTACGTTTGTAGGAGACCCTGCCTTTCCTATCTGTTCCGGGTCAGCATCTATATCATTAGCACCCCATTGAGTGATGTCGAGATAATCTTTTGTAGGTGCAGGAGCGTCTGCCGGACGCTCTGCCTTGACAGTAGCGTTCTTATATTTCATCAGCCGCTTTGCATTGCGTGGGCGACAAGGTGCAGCACTTCCATTCACAGTGACTACAAGCGGTAGCGGAGCCTCAACAGTCTCCACACCACCGTCGATATGACGCTTCACGATAATCTTGCGTGCAACCTCATCAAGAGAGAGTATCTCCTCAGCGTATGTCACTTGCGTAAGACCGAGCTTTTCGGCAATCTGCGGACCAACCTGCGCGGTATCACCATCGATTGCCTGTCGACCTCCAAGGATGATGTCGACATCACCAAGCTTCTTGATAGCCTGTGCAATGGTGTAACTTGTTGCCAAAGTATCAGCACCACCAAGTGTACGGTCAGTTATCACATAACCGGCATCGGCTCCTCTGTAGAGAGCTTCGCGGATTACCTCTGCTGATTTTGGCAGACCCATTGTCACCACAGAGATTGTTGAACCGGGGAATTGATCCTTCAGCAGGAGCGCTTGCTCCAAAGCATTGAGGTCTTCCGGATTGAACACGGCTGGCAGAGCGGCACGGTTGATGGTTCCTTCTGCCGTCATTGCATCAGGACCAACGTTTCTTGTGTCTGGCACTTGCTTTGCAAGTACTACAATCTTTAAACTCATGTATTTGTTCGTTTTTAAATATATACCTTAATTATATTATGCGCGCACATACATTATAAATTGCGTACATACGCGCAAAAACATACAGCCAAAGCATTAGAAAGCAGCAAAGCATCAGACTATACTAATTTCTTTTCACAGCCTCAGCCTATAAGGTGAATCTTTTATTCAAGGTGCAAAGTTACGAAAATATAATTATACGCCCAAATAAATTATGCTAAAAGGTGCACAGCCGAGCCGTTTTTGTGCACAATCAGGTCTTTTTGAGCATTTATTATTCCTACTTTCAGACGGATAAACCGTGTTTGATTTTTTTTTCGTACCTTTGCAATATGACACGAAAGACTTACATTAACATACTCACACTCTTGTCACTTATCGTATCGATAAGCAGTACTGCACAAGACAAATTATCAAAGAGAGCCACTACAGTGAATGGCAATAATGCAACAACGCTGCTAACCGTGCCTTCTGAAGAAATGCCTAACGATACGCTCAGCCAAGAGGGAGAGGAAAGGAAAGAGTTTGAGACTGCCGACCTTCTTGCGCTTGCCGACAGTATGGCAAGTGACAGCATGGCACGCGAGGTGTCTTTCCCTGAGCGTGCCGTGATGAAGATTGATAACCTGCTGAAAGATAACCTGTTCAAGACATCGCAGGTTGGGCTTATGGTATGGGATCTCGACCGCGACACGCTCATCTACGCTTACAATGAAAAGCAGCTCATGCGCCCGGCGTCAACAATGAAAATTCTCACTGCCATAACAGCTCTCGACAAGCTCGGAAAGAACTATCGATACATGACATCGGTATATGCTACCGGCGACTGCGACTCCACTTCCCTGTGTGGCAACATCTACGTAAAGGGTGGCATGGACCCATCGTTCGGAAGCTACGACATGGACTGTTTTATAGAAGACATCGCAAAGTTGCAAATCGACACCATACGCGGCAAGCTCGTGGCAGATCTTTCTTTCAAAGACTCAAAGCCGTTTGGTGAAGGATGGTGCTGGGACGACAAAAATCCCACCCTCACACCACTTCTCTACAACAAGACGGATAACTTCCTCGCCATATTGCGAGAACGTCTGAAAGCCCAGGGTATCGTCGTCATGGGTGGTGACTCGGTAGGTGTTGTGCCTTCAAACGCCCGTCTGCTCGGCGAGCGCTACTCAAGCATAGAAAGCATTCTCTACTGTACACTAAAGGACAGCGACAACCTCTACGCCGAATCACTACTCTATCATCTCGGTTCCGGCAATGGTCGTCCTGCGACGGCAAAGAGAGCACAAGAAGCTGAAAAGGAGGTGCTCCGCAAGGCGGGAGTCGACAAAAGCCAGTACCGGCTTGCCGACGGTTCCGGACTGTCGTTATACAACTATCTCTCTGCTGAATGCGAAGTGAAACTGCTTCGTTATGCTTACAAGAATAAGAAATACTTCGGGACCTTCTGTCAGGCGCTGCCGAGTGCCGGCGTTGACGGAACTCTTAAGCGTCGCATGACCCACGAACCGGTATTAGACAATGTCAGAGCGAAGACAGGCACCCTTACCGGCATCGTATCTCTCGCGGGATATGCAACGTCGCCTGAAGGCAACATGCTCGCTTTCTGTATTATCAACCAGTCGGTGATGAGTGCAAAGAGCGCACGCAACTTCCAAGACCGCGTCTGCATAGCAATATGCAAATAAGGTAATATCACAAATCAGTCACATAATACGCGAGTGCGAGATAAGAAAATTCTTGTAACAGTTACAGAAATCTTATCCTCGAACTTGACGTATCGTAAAGAAAAATTATCTTCGCGATTTTTAGCGAAATAGAAAATCAAATATTTCTGTCCGGTAAAACTTTTATCTCTATGCTAAAAATAGGCTGAATCCCTCGCTTGGTTTTTCAGCCTTTATTGTTACTTTTGTTTCTGCAATAAAACTTCAATAACATGAACAAAGGTACACATTTTGTCGGGCAGCAATAATAGGTTTTGGCAATAGTACTGATGCGATAAAATCGCATTTAAGTTTTACAAATCGTTAAATAGTAGCAATTCATTTGATTGTTGATTAGAACTTACAGGGCTTTTCGTAATGAGGTTTATGAGCGGAGTCCGCTCCAAAGCGGATACTCTGATCAGTGTTGCGACCTCTGTTATGCTGTATGGACTCTTTGTGACCTTACTTAATTTTAGCAATGAGCAGATAAGCGATTACCGCGACCCAAAGATGTGTGCAAACGGCATTCCTAGAATAGCCCCACAAAGTTTTTATCACGATGTTCTGCTTTACCCATTTGAAGAACACCTCAACATCCCATCTGTGACGGTAGAGGTTAGCAACCTCCAATGCGCTGATTTCAAAGTTGTTGGTGATAAATACTATCTTCTGGCCTGTATCCTCATCTTGGCAGCAGACAGCTCTGATAGGCTCCGGGTACAGAGCGAATGTCTTGCCCTTGGCCATTATGATGTCGAAATCGCCCAGAATACCATCTGCATAGGAGAAAACCTCTCTGTGACCTATAATGGTGTACCTCATATTGGACTTTGGGCGACTTATCCAGTAGGCTCCTGCAAGATGGAAGCGAAACAATGCGTCAAAATCCACGTAAGCCTTGTCCATCATGTAGAACGAATAAGGCTCTGGAACAAGAACGTCGAGTTCGTTGCTATCATGCAACCAAATGTAAAGTATTACAAATCAACACATCTTCAAGATTATAATTAGCAAAAAACGGCATTGCTTACAAACTTTCGCCAATTATATAGACAATCACCGTTCACCCTAAGCCATATTCCGTCCTTCTTTACCACTGTACTTCTGTGGTTCCAGACATCCTTCGGATGTCTCCCACCGAGGTCACACTTCCATCAGCCACTTCCACACGGGCATCACGGGTATTCTCTCGTCCGTGTCTTCCTCATCATAAGTAATCATCAGGCACTTCCAGTTCTCATGCGCCTTGGCATACTTCACCAGTGGCAGCATCTCCCTGTTGTAAGTTGTATCATCCTTGACGCTATACGACTCACGCTATGCCATTTACATTGCCATGCCAAGCGTTGCGCCTTACAGCAGACGATGTCAGGCGGAAGGGCGACACGCAAGCCTGCGATGTGAATCCTGTCACAGAAGCAAGGACTGATTAACGTCGCAGTGAGAATTTCAACGACAGTCCGAAATCCTGCGTGGTGGTAGGATAGGAGTTCGACGAGAGCAGTGGCGTATTGGTCTGACGGTTGAAGTAGAAACTCATGGTGATGAGTCGTGACAGTGTGTAGTCAGCCGTGAACGACATTTTGAATGCAGAGTTACCGCTACTTGCTGACGATGTCATGGAAGCGATGTCGCGACTGATGCTAGCCTGCTGACGGAAACTGATGTCGCAACGCAGGTTAAGATCGTGATTGAGCTTGTTTCTTGCCGATGTGCCACCGCTTGAGCTTCCGGCGTTGCCACGCGACTGATCATTGCCTCCATTCTGACCATCACCTTTTTTCGTTGATTTTATTGCACGGTGGTTGCGTCCGCCGAATAAACGGAAGTTCTGCCATTTATAGCTCCAGCCAAGTACAATATCGCGCGATGATGTCTCATTGATCTGTACGGAAGTGGTAGAGAGTGACAGTACGCGCGTACTGCGATATTCTGCCTTCAGCGTCATATTGTTCATGAAAGTGAAGTCTAATCCGATGAGTGGTGAGAACGACTCGTTGATTGATACCATAGGGACGTTATACATCGAGTTCGGCACTGGCATTCCTGTCGTGGCATCGGTGATGAATCCAAGTCCATTCATAAACTCTTGGTAGGTGCTGAACGAACTGTAAGACCCTATAGCATATATACTCTTGTAGGAATGATTCAGATTGACCGACTTGAAATGGTCGCGGAACCAAGGCAGACGAGATATGCCGGAGAACTTTACAGTCCAGTTAGGCAACAGTTTTGTCAGTGCAGGGAAGATGTCCAGCCCCTTACCCGGCATCTGTGTATAGGTGTTGAGGAATGCCGGTATGAGCACATCGGCGCTATACTTGCCTAATGCTCCGTTCTCCGCCTTGTATGGTTTCCCTTCTAATGGAGAGCCTGCCGGATAGATAGCCCCCTCATACTGTCGCTCCACACGCGAATAAAACTCAGGCAGTGACTTGCAGAACCTTTCGAACGCACGGCTGTAATAGCCGTTGTTGGCATTGCCACGAGCCTCGAAGGCGGTCTTAATCGATATGGTGGTCATCGAGAATGTACCCGTCTGTGTGGTCGGCGTACCCACATACATATATTGTATGCTTTTTGCGCGCGTCATAGAACGCGACGCATTAAGGTCGATTTTGAAATTCTTCCATGGTTCGAGGGTTATCGTCAGCTGCAGGTCTTCGCTCTTGCTGACAGTAGCAGGCGTAGCCACAGAGTCGTTGAACAGCAGCCATTCATTACGGCGGGCACGTTCGATAAACTCTTCGTCCTCTGTGCCAAAGGCAAATCCCAAGCCTGGCGCGAGGTAGCCGTTGTCGCGACGCTGTCCGAAGGCATCGCCTGCCATCGGCATGAACCCCGCGAGGTTCAACGTCTGGCGGTTCTGATAAGAGATTCTGATATTACGCACAGACATAAGCATGCGTGAGGTGAACTGTAGCGCCTTATACCAGTTCTTTTCATCAAGAGGCTCCTTGGCAATGACACTTACCTTCACATTCATCGCAGAATCCACCTTATTTAATATACGTATGGTGTTGTCGTCCCTCACCTTATATTTAATAGGGAAAGCTTTACCGTCAGGATACTTTGCCGAGACAATGATGCGCTTCGTCTTACGCGAATGGTTTACCGATATAACACTGTCAGGCATTAGCGTTATCTCCTTCTCAAAACCTTTCTTGTTCGAAGGCAGTGCCTTCTTCTGCGCTTGTGCGTCAGCCTCAGCCTTTGTCGTGGCGTTATTGATCTTTGGCTTCGGCAACTTCGGTTTTGTGATGTTTCGCGTATTACGAGTGTCCTTGTTGAACTTATCGTGCACCTTCTTCAGGAATGGGATGTTATTGTAGAGACGCTCAAGGTTGAATGTACCATTGAACGAGATATCGCGGTTATTGGAAATGGTATTGCCGAGCGACCTACCGTCTTCGAGCGTTGAGCCACGCACCCAGTTGTAGTTCGACTTATATGAAGCATCCATAAGCGTCCAGTTTAGCAACGGCAGTTTGTCGAGCGGCGACTTCACTGTGAGCGAGAAACTCTGGGTATAGTCGAGCGGAGTGCCCAGATTCTTGATGCTTGTCCACACAGAGTCTTTCCATGCCTCATAGCGGTCGGGATAGAGATCCTTGTTTACAGGAGTATATGGCTCCTCTATCTCGGCATGTGTGGCGCTGGTGAAATTCATGTGTATGTTCTTGGTCAGGTCCCAACGCAGGGCAAAGTCGCGGTTCATAAGAAACTGCTGCGAGAATGTAAGCGGAAGCTTAGAGTTCTCTGTGCTCTCAAGGTCGCGTTCCTGCAGTTCGTAGTAACTGCGGTTGAGGTCAGCCCCGAAACTTACATTCTGTGGCATCCAGTTTAATGAGAACTGGCGCATAATGTCGAGCCACTTGCTTTTTGTCTTTATGCCCTTGAACGGTTCAAACGGCTTATATACCGGTGTCCATGAATAATCGAGCGTGCCTTGCCATCTGTCTTCCTTCTCATATATCGTCGTCTCGCCGGTGGTCTTCTTATGAGAATGGCTGTAGGAGAACGAGAAGTTAGCCGGGTCAATAGGTGTAGGATGCTTCTTGTTGGCAATGCCCACGCGCACATTCGACAACGAGAAGTTCTTGTTGATAGTCTTAGTCACGGCGATGCTTTCTATTGAATCCCTCTGGTGCTTGTCGACCGATTCGAGTGCGTCGTTCAGCAGCATGTCGGTATCGAGAGGATTATACTTCGGTCTTGAGTGTTCCTCCTGAATTGAATAATAAAGAGGTGCCGTCACCTTTGCTTTATCAGGGAAGAACTTACCCAGTTCGAGCGATGTCGTGAACGAGTAAGAGCCGCGATCGTCCTTGGCGCGCGCCGCCACGCCATCCTCCAGACCTCCGAAACCATGCGACATATATCGTCCCTGAGCATTGACAGTGCCGAAGTCCGACAGTTGCACGTTGAGGTTTCCTTGTGCCGCCCAGCCACCGGAGTTGTCATATTCGAGAAGTCGCAACTCATTGACCCACACCTCGCCTGACTTCGGTTCGTCCGACTTGTTTCTTACACCAATAATCATTGTCTTCACCTCGCCAAGGGTCGGATTGCCCATGATTGAGATCTTATTGTTAGGATGCTCCTCGTCGTATTCAGAATAAACCTGATTATACGATGCCGCACCTATAGTCTTCTGCTTGTTGCGCTTTTTCTTCAGACCTGTGAAGACCTTCAGCGCAACGTTAAGCATATTCTCCTCCGGCCATACAGCACGGCTTGCCTGAAGCGAATACTGGTCGTAACGACCGGCAGGCGTGAGCGTGAGAGGTATCTCATACTCGTAGTAATTGCTTTTATAGTCGGAGCCCAGACGAACGAACAGCGCCAGTTGGTTGTCCTTCAGATTGGTGACGTCAGGATCCATTGCATTGGCATGGACGAAGAGTTGTATTCGTTTATACTGACGCATATCGACAGTGGTGTTCTTATATACACACTTCGACTGTCCGTTAGACAGGTTTGTGACACGCATAGACAGCGCCTGCTCGTTGCTCTCGACAAGCTGCGGCTGTGTAGGGTCCTGAGCACGACGGATGCCGGGAGGGAGGGTGTAGTTGACAGGAGTCTTGTCGTTATTCTCTTCAATGTTTACTGCCGATACATCCATACGTCCCGTGCCCGAGCTGTTGTCAAGGTTCTGCTCATATACACGCCACTCGCCACGGACGAGATCGAGCGAGCCGAAACGCAGGATTATAGGTTGTTCGAAGCCTGTCATGAACATTCTCATGAAACGTATAGAGGTGAAGTCGGCAATGCTGCCAACCTTCGTCTCCCAGTTGTCGACAGGAATACGGAACTGATACCATGTCGCCTCCTCGGTGTTTCCGTTGCGGAGCTTCGGTGTTGTCTCGCGTTTGTCGACAATATAGTTCTGTCCTACGACAAAGTCCTCGGGGCGGATTGACACATGATACTGGTAGTATTTCTCGTATTCGTTGAGCGTGTAGTCCTGATTGATGTCCTCGACATCAGGTGTAGCCTTGTACGACGTGTCGTAGTTCTCAGTGCGGTTGCGCGTGTCGGGGCTGTTGCCCTGTGGGTTGTTTATGCGTTTGTAGCGGCGAAGGATTGACGCCTGCATCTGGTCGAAGTCGGTTCCACGGAAGTAATGATAGTCGTCGTTGGCAGGGTCGTTGTATATTGAGTCCCACACAGCAGCGCTCACCTTACCCTGTATCTGGCTCAGGAAATCCCGATAAGAGTTAAAATTACGCTCCTCTTCATTGGTCAGACCGTTAAGTCCCACGTCCTGACGCCCACGTGAGCCGTCGGTTGTGGCAAAGGAATATGTTTCTGTAGCCTGAACGGGCACCTTGCCCCACTGTGTGAAGCTATAGTCAGAAGAGTTGTCTACGGGGAGTCCGCTCTCATAGAATTTCTTTCCGTCGTGAAGAATGTCCTCGCTTATCTCACCGAGATTGAAGTAGAGCTCGCCACCATGCCGAGCCGCAGTGCCGTCCTTACGGCTATAGATGAACGGGTCGAGCATCCAGAACTCGATATATTCCACATTGGCAGTCTCGAAATCCGACTGGTCGAGACGTCTCATCATACCGCCCCAGTGGGCTGTAGGGTTATTCAGCGTACCGTCATTATTGAGGTCGGGATTGAAGTTATAAGGTCCGCGTTCGTTAGGATAATAAGCGAGGTTGAGCACAGGCAGGGTGCTCGTTGCACCGCTGTAAGACGCTTGGTTGCGGTTAGGATAGAGCTCGCGTGTGTAGACCTCTCTTATATAATGGTTCGACAACTGATTCAGGTCGCTCTTGATATGGCTTGGCGTGAGCGAGGAAGAGCGACGGGTGAACAATGGATCAATGGTGTACCACGCCAGAAGCGAACGGTTGAAACCACTACGGAGGGTTGTCTTGTCCTCGCTCTCCTTGAACATTGAAGGCACACTCGATAGAACCCACGACGAAGGTGTGAGCATGTCGATGGTCGATTTCGTGTTTTCAAAGTCGTCAAGGTATGAGGCGTTGTCCTGTGTACCGCGGCTCTGACCTGCAATAAGCTGTGCGAACTCTGCCTGTAAAGAGATGTTCGAAGGCTGGGTTACGTGCAGGAATGGAATAGCATCAAGCACATTCGTAAGCCACTGGCTCTCCTTCTTCCAGTTCAGGTTCACTCCCCAGATTGTATTGTTCAACGGCTCTGAACCCATATTTACCTTTGTCGTCAGTGCCTGTTCAGAGATATGCTGCAGCGTACCACTCATTTGGAAGTTCTTCGAGAAGTCATACTGCCAGTTCAGTCCGAACATCGTCTTTCGTGTCTGGGCGTAATCGGTGTTGCTCTCGAGCGACACATTGACATTCGTACCTGCGTCGATAATGCTTTGATTGAGTATTGTCACCTCACCGGCAGAATAGTCAACGGAATAGTCGGAGCCTTCTGTGAGAGTAACACCACCTGCCGTGACCACCACCGAACCCTGCGGAATGTTCTGGGCACCTACGGAGATGACATTATCGCTCGAGCCTTTATACTGACCTTGAAGAATGAACTTAGCTTTCTCGGCTATCTGCTTCGCTACGGTCTTAGTGGAATCGTAGAGCTCCGTGTAGGCATACTTCTGTGCTTTCTCGGCAGGTACGCCCTTTGCAACGAGGGCATTATAAAGATATTGACCGAATGGTTCGGCTGAAGGAAAGAAGACATTTCCCCCTCTGACCGTGTATCCCTCCACGTAATCGAAATATCCGTTGGAGTGAGCTCTTTGGTTATTGTCAAGACGGTCGGCACCGAGAAGTTTGATGAGCGTCATATTCTTCACCTGCTCCTCTGGGATATAAGATAGGTAAACGCCGGTTGTATCGCTTTGGAACTTCACGTTAAGACGGAACTTCTCCTTCGGCAATGTGCCGCCACGGGAGAGGCTGTAGACGTTTTTCATCATCAGTCGCCAGTTGCCCTGACGTGGGTTGTTTGAAGTATTTTTGAGCGACTTGACAAAAAGCGCCCTGCTGACGTCAGTAATGTCCGACGAGAACTCGCCGACCTGATACGTCACACCGTCGGAAGTGTACTCGAAAGCAACAGCAAGAACCTGATCGGTGCGCAGTGTGGTGTTCAATGTGATGTAACCGAGGGCGCTGTTCACCGAATATTCCGAAGAACTAAGCAGGCGAGCCTTGGCAAGTTTCTCGTAGTCGCTGCCGCCCTCAAAACCTGGTATACCATCCAGCACAGTGGATGTCTGGTCCATGTTTCGTGCATCGGCATAGGTCGTTGTCATCTGAACATACTCGTCGTTAGCCTGGTTTGAAGGCACACGCGATGCAGTGCGGTTCCATATTGAGTTAGAAATCTTCTCCGGTTCGCCGAGGTCGGTCAGCGCAATGATATTTCTCGTGTTCGATGTAGTACCCGTTGTGTTAGTAACCCACACCTCCACACGGTTGATTTTCACTCCCGTCATGAGGTTCGGCAGTGTTCGCATACCTGCGTCATAACGGTCGTGGAAGTAATGCGAGAGGAAGAAATGGCGGTTCTCGTCGTAGGCGGTGACATCAAACTCATACGATGTCAGCTGTGTTCCTCCCTGAGAAGAGACACTCTTTGAGGTCGACTTCTTCTGAGATACAACCGTCTGAAGCTTGAGTTTACCGAACTGCCAGTCGGTTCGTAGACCGAAGAGCGATGATGCGCCACGTACTAAAGATGAGTTTGACGGAAAACTGACATTGCCCGCCTCGACAAGTTTTATTATCTCGTCTTCCTTACCGTCGTACTTCAACTTCATATTCTGAGCGTCATAGTCGAATGTGGCGTCAGTGTTGTAGTTGAGATTCATGTTCACCTTGTCGCCCACCTTGGCGCTCATGTTCATGTTTATCTTCTCGTCAAAGTCGATGGTGGTAATCTTTCTGCGTTTGATAGGTAGCGACGGATTCTGTGTGTTCTTCATTGTAGCGCCGAACTTAAGCTCTGCCGTACCCTGTGTTGTCACGCGGACACCACCAGGACCGAATATCTTCTCGGCAGGACCAAGGTCGAAGTGCATATCAGCAAAGTCGAATTTGTCCTTTCCCTTTGCTTCGAACATTGCGTCATTCTTTGCGCGGAACATGTTGTTGAGCAGTTGTTTCTCGCTCCACTTCATGTATTCCTCGTAGGTCATTGCCACCGGCGTCTGCACATAAGTGCCCCCCATGCGGTTGCCAAAGAGATAATACCCGAGGGTATCGTTGTACTCTACCTGTTGTTTTATGTTGTCAGGACGCTTAAGGTCAGTGGCATTCTGTCCGAGGTCCCCGGTGGTTACAGGCATTGTGCGCTGCACCCTCCAACGAGGGTTAAGCAAAGAGTCGGGTATAGAATCCTCAGAGTCAACTATCGCCTGCTCCAAAATCTCCATTCTCTTCTTCTGCTCGTCTTTCTTCTCTTCAGCCTGTGTTGCGCGTTGCTGATCTGCTGTCTGACGGCGGTTGCGGCTTCTGTCATCCTGAGGCAAGGACATAGCTAATGCTGCAATGCTCAGAACGAACATTGCAAACATTGTCATATGTACCTTGTCTCGCAGTCTCATTGCTTTTAAAATGCTATTTTATCATCTTCAAAGCCTGCTTCACCACCTGCTCCACGGGCAGCTCAGGGTTGTTCTTAAGAATTTCATTAACGACCTTAGCCGTAGGTGCCGGCGAGAAGCCGAGCATCGTCAGTGCCCCGACAGCTTCGTCACGCACCTCTTTATTGACAGCCGTAGTCGGTGCATCGTTGCTTGTAGAGATATGCAAAGCATCGGTAATGCCACTCTGTACAATCTTATCCTTTAGCTCAAGAATGATGCGCTGTGCTGCCTTCGGACCAATACCTTTGACTGATTTCAGCAATCGCTCATCACCGGAAGCAATGGCATTACACAGTTCGGCAGGCGACATGGCAGAAAGAATCATACGAGCCGTGTTGCCACCTATACCGCTTACAGTGATAAGCATACGGTAAAGGTCACGTTCACTGCGTGTGGCAAAGCCGAAAAGCAGAAAGCCATCGTCACGACCACCTGTTGTAAGTTGTTCGTGAACATATAGTTTTACGTCCTTCTTTCCCTGAATGGCAGAGTATGTAATCAGCGAGATATACAATCCATAACCTACGCCGGCAGCCTCAACAACAGCAAGGGCAGGGGTTAAGTCTGCCAACTCTCCCTTGATATATTCAATCATAAATAGCTATTCCATTTGTATTAATACAAGTAAATAACGTAGTCAAACTCAATTTATTGCAGTATTAAAGAAAAAAGTTGGCTTAGCATTCATAGGTCAAATAATATCGTTATTTACATGATAAAAAGAAATCATACGAATCATGCACCCAAAACGCTCAATAGACCGCGGTGTCGTTTTATTATCAAAGAACAAGAGTTTTCCTACTGCTTTCGCCCGTTTGTGTGATATCTTACCAGCCTTATTACCTTGAAGCAG
>CAJPPF010000034.1 GCA_905372445.1 uncultured Prevotella sp.
ATCTGCTCAACAATCGAACAAAATCAGTCAAGGACTCTAATGACCGATTCGGGATTAAAAACCATCGCTGAAACCGGCGATGGTTTTTAATTTCAGTGTAAAGAAAAATCGTTTTTGTGATTTTTAGCGAAATAGAAAATCAAAAATGATGATTTGCCAAGTCTGCATGGCATAAAAGCACGTCTTCGAGAACCGACAAAAGTTAAAAACAACCTGATTTCGTGGTTTTTATCTCACAAAACGGTGCTTCTTGATGATGAAAAGGGCAGTTTTATCAGCAAGAAGCGGTGGTTTTAGACTCAAGAAGCGGCGGCTCTTGAAACTGATTCGTGTTTTTGTCGGCAATAAATACATTTATCACTCTGATTATCAGCGTCTTTCGTTTAATGCTGAAAATAAGCGTTTTTCGTCAACGAACGATAATGTGCCGGCAAATATCGGATGTATGTATGCTTAGAATAGCCTTTTTGTTAATATTATTCATTACTTCCAGTCCGGGGTAAATTTTTCTCTAAAGCTTCCTTTGCGTATACTGCGAAATGGCGTCAGCCGTAGGGGCGTGATTTATCACGTTCCGCAATTTCCCTGGAAACAAAGAATCACGCAGGCGCTCACGCAATGGAACCAACGCTGAAGCGGAACGTGATAAATCACACCAATGACACGCAATGGAACCAACGCAGAGGGGGAACGTGATAAATCACGCCCCTACGGCTGACGCAAATATTGACTGCTTGGGTTAGAACTCGATGATCAGTGTTGCGCGTGATGGCAGTGCGAGGTCTTTGGTGAGGTCTATTGTCGCACCGGTTATGACATCGCGTGCTGTGGTGGCTGTGCCGATAATCTCAGCATAGCGTTTCACGGCAAAAGTACCCTCACGGTCCTGTCCGTTGATAATGGTAAGGCATGCTTTGCCGTCGAGCTGGCGTGCCACGACATATACACCATTGTGAGGAATGAACTGTGTCATGCTGCCATTGCTTATTAGCTTGTTGCCTTTGCGCCAATGGAGCAGCGTTGAGAGCCAGTTGAAGGCGGCGTTTTCCTCTGCGGTGCGTCCTGCGGCAGTGAATTTGTTCTCCTTGTCGCCGGGGAAGCCACCGGGGAAATCGCAACGGACATTGCCGTCGGTAACAGCCTTTGTGCCGTTCATCAGCACCTCTGTGCCGTAGTAGAGTTGCGGTATGCGGTTCACGGTGAGCAACAGTGCCAGTGCCTGTTGTAGTTTCTTCACGTCCTTGCCGTCGCCGAGGAAACGGTCGGTGTCGTGGTTCTCGATGAATGCCATGACACTCGACGGGTTAGGGTAGAGGAAGTCGTAGACAAAACCGTTGTATACCAGATTCATTCCACTATACCAGCCGTCGGTATGTTCATTCTTTGCGCGGTTGATGCGGTCGAAAAAAGCAAAATCCATTACCGATGTCAGGTAAGAGTTTTTCTCCGATAGTTTAGAGTCTTTCTGCAGTGCTGCAGTGAATGCCGGTTCTGTGACCCATGACTCGCCTACTACATTATAGTTAGGATACTCCTCGTTTATGGTCTTCATCCAAAGAGCCATGCCGTCGTAGTCGGCATAAGGATAGGTGTCCATGCGAATGCCGTCGATGCCCACTGTCTCTATCCACCATATGGAGTTCTGTATGAGATATCGCATCACGTGTGGGTTGCGCTGGTTTAGGTCGGGCATTGACGGCACGAACCAACCGTCGACAGCCTCGTGGAGGTCGAACGTGCTTGCGTATGGATCGACGGTAGGGGTCAGCTTGTAGCTTGTCTGCTGATACAGTTTGTTGATTCCCCCTGAATATGTAGTAGACTGTCCCGGCGTGTCGGCAGCAGGCGCTTCTTTCGGAGCGTCGAGCCACTCCGGACAGTTGAGCCAGTCCTTTGACGGTATATCCTTGAGCCAAGGGTGCTCAAAGCCGCAATGGTTGAAAATCATATCCATGACAACCTTCAGCCCTTTTGCGTGTGCATCGTCGATAAGCTGACGATATTCTGCGTTGCTGCCGAAGCGAGGGTCAATCTTGTAGTAGTCGGTAGTGGCATAGCCGTGATAGGTGCTTATTCTGCCATTGTCGGGCGAGTCGTTCTCCAGAACGGGAGTGAACCATAGCGCTGTCACGCCGAGTTCTTGGAAGTAATCCAGATGTTCGCGTATGCCTGCAAGGTTTCCGCCATGACGTAGTGACGGCTCGTTACGATTGACAGTATATACTGTCTTCATCTTCACGTCGGTGCTTGTGTTCTTGCCCTGAGCAAAGCGGTCGGGCATGAGCATGTAAAGCACATCGGAGTTGTCGAACCCCGTGCGCGCCTCGCCCGGCATCTCGCGTGTGAGGATAGGATACTGTATGGTCTGTTTCTTCTTGCCGAGCGTCAGTGTGATAGGCATTTTGCCCGCTTTCTTTCCGGCAAGGTCGACATAGAGCAGGAGGTAGTTCGGTGAGTCGAGGCGTGTGGTGGTGAACTCCGCACCGTCGACGGTCACCTCGGCGTCGCGTATGCCTGTGCCATGAAGCATTATCTGCAAACGTGTCTCCTTCATGCCTGCAAACCAGTTGGCAGGTTCGATACGATCTATCATGGGAGATTTCTTGCTTGCTGCGAAGCCTGCAGTCAGGCTGAAGAGAGAGAATATTATCAATAATAATCGTTTCATGTTATGTGTCATTTGTTATTGTTTTAATATCAGCGCGCTCTGTGCCGGAACGCTTACTTTATCGTCTTCGATGTTGTCAATGCCGTTCTCGTCAATGAGGATGTTACGGCATACGACGGTGTAGCGTCCCTTAGGTATGTTAATCTCACGTGCCGTGCGGTTGCTGTTCAGCACGACGATAATCTTCTCCCATGAGTCGCCTACGGCTTTGCCGTTGAGTTCCCATGCCACTACACACTCGGGGGTATTTAGGAAATGCAGGTTCTTACGCACTAAATCAGCATCGCCCATGCGGAATGCCTTATGGTTCAGGCGCATGCGGATGAGACGGCTGTAGTAGTCGAACACCTGTGGATAACGTTCGATGTTATGCCAGTCGAGGTGGTTGATTGAGTCCGGAGAGTTGTAGCTGTTGTGTACGCCCTTCTTGTCGCGGAGCATCTCCTCGCCTGAGAGCATGAACGGCACGCCCTGTGACGTGAAGACTGCTGTCTGCCCCAGCAGGTCAAGGCGGACTATCTCTTCTTGAGTAATGCCTGGAACAGACATCTTCAGACGGTCGACGAGACATGGGTCATCGTGGCAACTCACATAAGAAATCTGCTGTGCAGGAGATAGTGCCCAAGGCTTTCTGTCGGTGTTTATATCAGGATGGCTGATAGCGCCAACGATGCCAAACTTCACCATATCCTCATGTCCTGCCACACCGCCGAGAAACGCTGCCTGCTTGTTGTCGTTGAACGGACCCCGCAGTGCGTCGCGCAGGTCGTCGGAGAAGGCTGCTATGCCATTGAGCTTGTAAGTCTTGTCCTTTGTTGCGAGCAGTTCTGCAGGATAGGCACACTGTCCGGCGCTCCAACCCTCGCCGTAGATGAAGATAGAAGGGTCGACCTTGTTCAGCTCGTCGCGGATATAGTTCATCGTCTCTATGTCGTGGATGCCCATCAGATCGAAACGGAAGCCGTCGATATGATATTCGTTCACCCAGTAGAGCAGCGATTCGAGCATGAACTCACGCATAAGAGGTTTTTCGGATGCGGTCTCATTACCACAGCCAGAGCCGTTGGAGTAATTTCCCTTTTGTTGCTCGATGCCTCCGGAAACGCCCTTGCCAGTCTCTGCCATACGGTAATAATAGTCTGGATAGGTGCGCTGGAAGTTGCTGCCCTCGACATTGTTGCAGTGGTTGTAGACAACGTCGAGGATGACACTTATGCCTGCATTGTGCAGCGCCATGACCATTCGCTTGAACTCGTTGATGCGTGTAACGGGCGAGAAAGGATCGGTAGAGTAGGAGCCATCAGGCACGTTATAGTTTAACGGGTCGTAGCCCCAGTTGTAGTCGTTCTTGTAGAGCGTTGTCTCGTCAATGGTGGCGAAGTCGAACGAAGGGAGTATATGCACGGCATTGATGCCCAGCGCCTTCAGGTGACGTATAGCCTTCGGGTCTTCAAGAGCGATGAATTTTCCGCCATTGGCAATGCCCGACGATGCGTCAATGGAGAAGTCGCGGTGATGCATCTCGTAGATGACAAGGTCGACGGGCGACTCTGTCGCCAACCGTCGGTCGTTGTGCCAGCCCTCGGGATTGGTGTCGCGCATATCGATGGTGCATCCGCGCTGACCGTTGATGCTTACAGCCTTGGCAAAGACACCCGGTGTCTCGCCATGACCTATGTCGAAGGTATAATATATATAAGGTGGAAGATTCTTCACTGAAGCCTGCCAACGATCCTTGCCTATGCGTTTCATCTTTATCGTCTTCGACGGTTTCTTGGCGTCGGCTTTTGAATACAGACGCAGGGTAGGAGTCTTTGGAGCGTTCAGGTGGAACACAGTGCGGTCGCCGAGATACTCCATCTCGTTGAACAGGCGTTGTGCAGAAGCAATGAGAGGCAGAGCTGCCAATATTGATAGGATAATCTTCTTCATTTTTATTTTTGTTTTTACCCTCTGCCTGTTTCGTTGACTAATTGGCGCACGTTGTTGCAGAAGTCGTTGTTCTGCATCAGCTCCTCCAGAGTAATGTGCATCCGATAGCGCCAATAGTGTTTTGGATTAGCCGGGATGTTTATTCTCTCGGCGTTGGCATCGGCAAGACGCAGGTTCTCATCGATAGCCATCCAGTCCTGAAGACTGATGATGCAAAGCATCGACGGACAACTGAGATGCTGGCTGACAATCTCGCGTGCTACCCAGCCCGGCATCGGATGAGGTGCAGGACCCTGCTGATGGAGCATGTTGTTGAAATAGTCCTGTGTGCGTTCGTAGTCTTCGTCCCACCACTGTCGGAGTGTCGGCATGTCGTGGGTAGATATGGTTGATACGCTGCGGTAAGGATTGCGTGAGAGATAGCCGAAGCGTACCTTTGGGTCTTTCGGCATGGACTGAATCTCGAGCGATAGAATCTTATGCTCGTCCATGATCCAAGGCACGCAGTCAGGCACCATGCCGAGGTCTTCGGCACATACCAGCATTCGTGTAGCCTGAACGAGGTTAGGCAGTTTCTTTGCTGCCTCGCGATACCAGAACTGATTGTTGCGACGATAGTAGTAATCGTTGTAAAGACGGTTGAACGGTTCCTTGTCGCTGTCCCACAATGCTTCGTATACGAAACTCAGTTGGGCAGTGATACGCGGGTGGAACAGGTTCTCGTCCTTTCTGTCGCGTATGAAGAGTACATTGCTTACAAGAGCATATAGACTATCGCGCACTGCCATTGCCTCCGGCGATGTCTTGCCTTCGAAGAACGATTCTATCTTACGCTGTGTGTTGAACTCCGGCTTAAGGTTATATACATCATCGTGGGTATGAACGAGAAAGTCGTGCTTCACCTGCTGCTTTGTGTCAGCGTCGAACATACGGTCGAGCATCCACTCTGCGATGAAAGGATGTGTGAAGTGATATTCCTGGAATCGCAGTCCATAGCTTTCTATTTCCTCGCGGCTCATGCCGAGCGAAGGCGAGAACTGACCGAGCAGTCCGTGGACACTCTCGATAGGAATATCCCATATACGGAAGAAGCCGAGTACGTGGTCTATACGGTAGGCGTCGAAGAACTTCTGCATATTGCGGAAGCGACGCACCCACCACTGGCAGCTGTCGGCAAGCATCGCATCCCAATTGTGAGTAGGGAACCCCCAGTTCTGTCCGTTGACAGAGAATCCGTCAGGTGGAGCACCCGCCTGACTGTTCATGTTGAAATAGCCCGGTTCCATCCATACGTCACAGCCGTGGCGGTTCACACCGATAGGAATATCGCCCTTGAGTATGATGTTCTTCTGGCAGGCATGCTCGTGGACAGCTTGCATTTGGATGTTGAGGATGAACTGTACGAAGTAGTAGAACTCCACGTTGCGGAAAGCCTTTGAGCGGCTGTTGCAGAGTGCCCTGCGGTCTGCCTCGTCCCATTGATTGTGGTCTTGCCATTTGCTGAAGTCGGCAGTGCCATTGGTGTCGCGCAGATAACAATACTGTGCGTAAGGAACGAGCCATTCCTGGCTCTCGTAGAAGAATTTCTTATACTCATCAGTCTGCATCATGGCTTTACCTTCCTGTGCAAAGAGCAGTTTCATGTATTCTTGCTTGGCGTTGTTTACTGCCTCATAGTCAATCTGGTTGAGCAAGTTGAGTTGTTTCTGCAGTTCATGGAAACGCTTTGCCTCGTCGGCATCCTTTAGTGCAGGAAGCTGACGCAGGTCTGCATACATCGGATGAAGGGCAAAGATGCTGATGCAGCTGTATGGATAAGAGTCTGTCCATGTATGTGTCACTGTAGAGTCGTTGATAGGGAGCACCTGCAGCACACGCTGACCGGTGGATGCTACGTAGTCGACCATCTTATTTAGGTCGCCGAAGTCGCCCACGCCGAAACTGCCCTCACTGCGAAGTGAGAACACCGGCACGAGTGTACCGGCAAGACGACTGTTGGAGAAAGGGAAGAACGCCTGGTCGAGCTCGTAGACCACAACCTCGCCACCAAGCATTCCGGGAACATTAACGGTGCGGTTATTGCCTGTCTCCCAGACAGGAGCAATTTCCCAGTTGTCGTTGATGACGGCAAACTTAAACTCAACCTCCTGGTCCATGAATGGTGATGCGTCTACGTCGACTGACCATTCGTTGTAGTTGTGTTCTGTCATCTTCACCGCCTTTGCAATGTCCCATAGTCCCAGACTCTCGCAACTGCCTATTACAGCGAGGCTCTCGCCTACATGGAGCTGTGGAGCACGCACCTTCATTCTGACTGTCTTGTTGAAAGCAGAATCCTTCAGCGGCTTGCTATGCCGGCGGTTTACACAATCGGTGAATGCGGAACTGTAGAGGTATGAGTCTTCAGGCATTGATATCCAGCGGTCGTAGATATTATAGTTGTTGGCAGTCTCGATGTTAATCTCAAGACGGTGAGGCTCGGTCAGCCATTCTTGGCGTTGCTGACTGCCGTCACAGTCGACAGAATAGAAATATTCGAGCACTGTGCCATTTGCAAGGCGCTGTTTGTTTATATGACATGTCCAGCGTTCACCGTCGGCAGTATTCATGCGGTATTGAATGTTCTTGCCGTTTTCTTGTATATTGAGCACGAGCTGTTCTCCATATACAGTCTGATAGTTTATGTTGAAGTTGAGTTTCATAAGTTTGATTTATTTCTCTTTAATAGCAAATACGCTGACAGCACCGCAGAGGAGGAATATTCCGCCGATAACCATCATCATAGGTTCGTTTGGTGCGCCGTTGGCAGCCATAGGCAATGTGTGGAGAATGAAGCCACCGCTTATTGCAGCAACAATCTGTGGCAGGCATATTGTGCCATTGAACAGTCCGAGGTATGTTCCCATGTGCCCCTTACCCTGAATGGCATTTGTGAGGAGCGTGAAAGGATAGGCAAGTGCTGCAGCCCAAGCACAGCCAATGAGAATCTCGCTGATCCAGAACCCAGCTTCACTACGGAAGAAATACATTGATATGAATCCGGATGCACCAATGACGAGTGATAGCGAGTAGCCGAACTTTGTGTTTTTTATGTTAGGAATGACAATAGCCCAGAGCACTGCGGCTATCGCCTGCACTGCCATAATCTTGCCAAGGAAGTTGCCGGCATTCTGATACTGCTCTGAAGCAGAGTCGAGCAAACCGTCTATTACCGGAGTATCGAAGACATTGGCTGCTACGGTGCCGTTGGCATAGGTCCACATAAAAAGGAATGCAGCCCAGCAGAAGAACTGTACCAGTCCGATCTGCCAGAAAGCGGCAGGAGCCTTTAACAGAAGGGCAATCATTCCAGGTTCGTCGTCCTTTGATTCAGTCTTAGCCTCTTCGCTCTCGTTATATTCGGCATAGGTCTGCGGATCCCATTCCTTCACCTTTATAACTGTATATATCACACATAATATAAGTATGACGGCACCGATATAGAAAGAATATATCACAGAGTCGGGCACAATTCCCTTTTCTGCTGTGTTGCTCACCGACATCCATGTCAGCAGGGCAGGAAATACGAATCCTACGACAGAACCTGCATTACAGAGGAATGACTGTATTGAATAAGCCTTCTTTTTCTGTTTTTCATTTACCATGTCGCCTACCAACATCTTGAATGGCTGCATTGACATGTTTATGCTTGTGTCGAGAAACATAAGCATGGTAAGACCGAATATCATTGTGGCAGAGGCAACGCCCCATACAAGAGTAGTATTGTCAAGATGTAAAGAACCTGCGTTTGGTAACAAACACATCACTGCTACAGCAAATGCAGCTCCAATGAACAGGTATGGTATGCGGCGTCCCCAACGGCACCATGTCCTGTCGGAGAACTTGCCTACTAAAGGCTGAACAACCATTCCCATCAGTGGTGGGAGAATCCAGAAGAAGCTCAAGGAATGAGGGTCTGCTCCAAGAGTAGAGAATATTCGTGTGATGTTGGCGCTCTGCAATGCGTAGGCTATCTGAACGCCGAAAAATCCAAAGCTGAGGTTCCAAAGACCCCAGAAATTCATGTCAGGTTTTTGTTTCATCGTAATATTGTTGTTTTATTATTCTATCTTGTACTTTGACGTGTTATAAGGCGTGTCTTTACAATGCGTTTCTCCGTAGAGTCTTTTGGCAATGTCCTTTCTGTCTTGCCAATGAGAATCAATGCTGCCTCACGTCCTATCTCCACACCACGTTGTTCTACGGTGGTCAGCGGAGGATCGCAAGCCGTGGCATAATCCGAATTTGTGAAACCGCATATTGATATGTCCTGCGGTATTCTGTATCCCATGTGTTTTGCCGTGTTCAGTATGCCGATTGCAGTCTCGTCGTTGACAGCGAAGAATGCGTCGGGGATTATTTCCTTGTCAAGAATATCCATTACCACTTTCTCTGCATCCGTCCTGTTGTCGCATTCGAAGATAAATTCTTTCTCAACTTTCAGACTGTTGTGAAGTAACGCATCGCGGTAACCGTTATAACGGTTTTTGGAAATCTCAAGGTTCTTTGGCGACCCGAAATATGCTATGCGGCGGCACCCGGTATTGATGAGATGCTGCACGGCATTGAACGCTCCATTGTAATCGTCGACTACTACGCGGCTGGTATTTACTCCCGTACATGTGCGGTCGTAAAATATAAGAGGTATGCCTGCCGAGATGAGTCTCTCGAAATGGTCGTACTTCTTTGTATCCTTAGCCTGCGATACGATTACACCGCAGACTTTGTTCTCGTAAAACTTCTTACATATCTCTACTTCGCGCTCATACGTCTCACCACTCTGCGCCACCATGATTGAATAACCCCTTTTTGATGCCTCTTCGTCGATACCGCTAAGGATAGACGAGAAATAGTAGTGGGTATACTCCGGAATGATAACACCAATTGTCTTTGTCGGGCGTGTCTTCAACGTACGAAGACTTTCGGCAAGGATGTTGGGAGTGAAGTCATGGGCTTTTGCAAAAGCCTTAATCTGTTCCTTTTTCTCCTTGCTTATGCGAGGGTTGTCTTTCAAGGCACGTGATACTGTTGCTACAGAAACGCCTATCGCCCGGGCAATATCTTTCATCGTGATTGATGTTTCTTCGTTAGCCATAATAGATATCTTTGTTATGCAAAATTACACTAAATCTCATTCAACAATTCATTTTCGTTTGTTTTATATCAACTTTTAATATGCAAACGATTACGCATTGAATTTATTGTTTTTGCTCAAAAAAATATATCAGTTTACGGAATACAGACTACCTTTGCACCGGTGGAAGAGTCCACATTGTACCTAAATTACAAATTAACTATATAATAACATTTAAATTCAAGACATGATGAAGCAGGTAAATTTTTTGCCTCTGAGAATGTTGACCTTCATTTTTGGTCTCATTCTTTCAACAGGTGCCTTTGCACAGCAGATTACTGTGAATGGCCATGTTAAGGATGGTTCCGGCGAAGACATTATTGGTGCTACTGTGCGTATTATAGGACAGGACGGTGGCGTTGTGACTGACTTCGATGGAAACTTTACTATCCAAGCTAATCAGGGTGCTACTCTCTCTATTGCCTACATCGGTTATGAGACGGTGACGGTAGCAGCTGCGCCTAATGTAGAGGTTCTCCTAAAGGAAGAGGCTGCAAAGTCTCTTAATGAGATTGTTGTAATAGGTTATGGCGTTGCTAAGAAGAACGACCTTACCGGTTCGGTTACGGCAATTAAACCTGACGACAAGAATCACGGTCTGATTACCAATGCTCAGGATATGATGCAGGGTAAGATTGCCGGTGTAAACGTTACAACAGATGGTGGTGCTCCCGGTACGGGCGCATCTATTCGTATTCGTGGCGGTTCTTCACTGAACGCTTCTAACGATCCGCTTATTGTCATTGATGGTCTTGCTATGGACAATCAGGGCGTAAAGGGTCTTTCTAATCCTCTTTCTATGGTAAACCCTAACGATATTGAATCGTTCACGGTTCTTAAGGATGCTTCTGCAACAGCTATTTATGGTTCGCGCGGTTCTAATGGTGTTATCATCATCACAACAAAGAAGGGTCGCAAGGGAATGAAACCACAGGTTTCTTATTCCGGCAATATCTCCTATTCTGTAAAGAAGAAAACCGTTGATGTTCTTAACGCTACAGAGTATCGCAACTTCATAAAGAACTATTATGGCGAGGGCTCTGGTGCTTGGAATCTTCTCGGTCAGGCAGATACCAACTGGCAGGAAGAGATTTATCGTCCGGCTGTAAGTGCTGACCACAATGTCACTATACAGGGTGGCGCGAAGAATATGCCTTACCGTATCAGTGTGGGCTACACCGACCAGAACGGTATTCTTAAGACTTCTAACTTCCAGCGTACAACTGCAAGTGTCAGCCTCAATCCTTCTTTGCTTCAGGATCACCTGAAGTTCAACATCAACGGTAAGTTCATGTATGCACACAACCGTTATGCTAATACTGATGCTATTTCTTCTGCTACAAGAATGGATCCTACGCATTCAGTTCATGATACAAATGCAAAGTTCAATAACTTCCACGGTTATTTCACATGGACAGACGACGGTACTTCACTTGGCAATACTAATTATCCACTCATTGCTAACCGCAACGCTGTCGACAATCCTGTAGCACAGCTTTATGAGAAGAATGACCGTGCAAACTCATTCGACTATATCGCTAACGTTGAGATTGACTATGCTATTCATGGTTTTGAGGATCTTCACCTTCATGCTAATCTTTCAGGCAACTGGGCTAATGGTCGTCAGGATACAGACTACTCCACCTGGGGTCCGACAAACTTCTATTATGGCAACACGGGTTACTCGCTTGAGAAGAAGTACAACCTCGTAGGTAGTGCTTACGCTCAATATATGAAGGACTTTGCGAAGACACAGCATATCAACCTCATGGTTGGTTATGAGATGTCTGACAAAAAGTACTGGGGCGACAGCTTCTACTATCAGCCAACTCTGAACGTCGGCAAGTCAGAGGCTCAGATTCGTCAGGAGATAGCAAATGGTACTCTTCCTACAGGCAACTCCGTAGGTTCATGGAAGCAGCCAAGCCGTCTGCAGTCTTATTTTGCTCGTTTCAACTACACAGCATTCGACCGCTACATGCTCACTGCTACATTCCGTGCCGACGGTTCTTCTCGTTTCAGCAAGGACAACCGTTGGGGTTACTTCCCATCAGTAGCACTGGCATGGAAGATCAACGAAGAGGCTTTCCTACGAAATGCTACATGGCTCGACGACCTGAAACTTCGTATCGGATGGGGTAAGACCGGTCAGCAGGACGGTATCTCTAACTTCGCATACCTTGCATCATACAATGTCAATGTGAACAACACCGACGGTCGTTATCCTTTAAAAGGTGTAAATGACTCCGGTCTTCTCTATCGTCCGGATGCTTACAACAGCAAAATCAAGTGGGAGACAACAACAACTTCAAACATCGGTCTTGACATCGCATTATTCCGCAATCGCGTAAGTGCGAGTGTTGATTACTACTATCGCAAGACCACCGACCTTCTGAATATTTCTACAGTAAGTGCAGGTTCAAACTTCAAGAATCAGGTTCTTTCAAACATCGGTTCACTCGAGAACCGCGGTGTTGAGGCTTCTCTGACAGTTCGCCCTGTTCAGACAAAAGACTGGCAGTGGGAGGTTTCTGCAAACTTCACATACAACAAGAATAAGATTACCGAGCTTACAGGCGAGTCGGCTGTTGTCACAACAGGTGCTATTCCCGGCACAACTGACCAGAAGGCTCAGGCACATGCCGTAGGTCGTCCTGCAAATTCATTCTATGTTTTCCAGCAGGTCTACGATGAGGCTGGCAAGCCTGTCGAGGGCGTGTATGTTGACCGCAACTCTGATGGTAAGATTACCGATGCTGATCGTTACTTCTACAAGAGCCCTGCAGCTCCATACATCGCAGGTCTGAGCTCTCGTCTGCAGTATAGAAAATGGGACTTCGGCTTCTCTCTCCGCGCAAGTTTCGACAACTATGTGTTCAACAACGTAGAGGCAGGATTCCGCAATGTTGCTAAGCGTTATGACTCTTCATTCTCATATCTGCAGAATGCTACTCCTAAATCTATCGAGAACAACTGGCAGACATACGAGTGTATCACTTCCGATCATTTCGTAGAAAATGCAAGTTTCCTGAAGCTTGACAACGTAACACTCGGTTACTCTTTCAGCAACTGGTTCAAGGGTGGCAGCTATAACGGACTCTCCGGACGTTTGTATCTTGCTGCAACGAATGTCTGCACTTTCACGAAATATTCGGGTCTCGACCCTGAAGTCGGCAGTGGTATAGACAGCAATGCTTACCCACGTCCATTCACTCTTCAGATGGGTGTGAACATAAACTTCTAATAATAAAAAGGTATATAACTATGAACTTCATATATAAAAAGAATATCGCTATAGTAGCAGCAATGTTACTTTCCTTAGGAATGGCATCATGCGATTTCCTTGATATTACTCCTGAAGATCCAAGTACAATCATGACAGTCGATGAGCCTGCTCTCTATACCAAGTGCTATGCCAATATGGCTCTTGCCGGTCAAGGTGGTGCCAACGGCGACTGCGATATTGATGGTCTCGACGGTGGTACTACGGGTTTCGTGCGTCAGCTGTGGAATGCTAATGAGCTGACGACAGATGAGGCTATATGTGCATGGGGCGATACGGGTATTCCTGCATTCAACTTCTCGTCATTCGATGCTTCTCATCCGATGCTACGTGGTTTCTATTATCGTCTTTACGCTGGTGTCAGCTACTGTAATCATTATCTCGAGGTATGTGCCGGGGTGAATGCTACCCGCGAGGCAGAGGTGCGTTTACTTCGTTCTCTCTACTATTACTATCTGATGGACTGCTTCGGAAATGTGCCTTTCACAACGCGCCTTTCAGCAGAGTCTCCACGGCAGATCAAGCGTGCCGACCTGTTCAAATGGATTGAAGACGAGGTGAAGGCGATTTCTCCTAACCTCCTTGAGCCAAAGGCTCGCAAGAGTTCTGACGATGGTTATGGTCGTGCAGACAGGGATGCAGCAAACCTTCTTCTTGCACGTATGTATCTAAATGCAAAGGTTTACACCGGCACCGAACGTTGGGCAGAAGCTAAGGAATATGCAGAAAAGGTGATCAACGGTCCTCACAAGCTTTTCACCGCAGGTGCTAATGGCTGGTCGGCTTATCAGATGCTGTTCATGGGCGACAATGGTGAGTCTGGTGCATCCGTAGAGGCTATCCTCCCATTGATGCAGGACGGAAAGACCACAACCTCTTGGGGTACTACTCTCTTCCTTATGGCATCTTGCTGGAAGGCTGATATGGATGTTGAAAAGAATTACAACACTATTGAGTTCTGGGCAGGCAACCGCGCTCGCTCACAGTTCGTTGCTAAGTTCTTCCCTAACGGTAACGCTCCTCATGTGGGTGTCAGCGAGATGGTTGAGATGGCAGGCGACGACCGTGCCCTCCTCTTCGGAAAGGACCGCGAACTCGTTGTGTCAACACCTACAGAATATACTTCCGGTTATGCTGTTGCAAAGTTCCGCAACACTTACTCAACAGGTGCTGCCGGCAAGAACTCACAGTTCATCGATACCGACTTCTTCCTCATGCGTTCGGCTGAGGCTTATCTCATCGCTGCCGAGGCTGATGCCCGCATCAATGGTGGGAATACATCTGCTGTAGGTAAAGCTTATATCGATGCTATCCGCAAGCGTGCTCATGCTGTAGTCCGTGCACAGTACTCTCTCAGAGACATCCTCGACGAGCGTTCACGCGAGCTTTATTATGAAGGCTTCCGTCGTACCGACCTTGTTCGTTACGGACTGTTCACAAGCGCAGAGTATGTTTGGGACTGGAAGGGTGGCACACTGTCGGGTGTAGGTGTCCCTGAGACACGTAATATCTTCGCACTCCCTGATGAGGATGTGAATGCAAATCCAAACCTAAAGCAGAATCCTGATTATTAATCTAATAAGGTAATAGAATAATGAAAAAGATATTTTCTTATGCAATGATGCTGCTTGCCGGCACATTCGCAATGACATCTTGTGAGAAAGATCTTGACTCTAACCCAACGCTCATTCAGCCTTCTTCGTTTGTGTTGAACAATCCTGAGGTTGGCAATGGAGTTGTAGACCTTGAAAAGTCTGATGGTATAAGCATCACATGGTCTCAACCGGAATATACAACAAAGAATGCTCCTGTTGTCGCAACTTATTATGTTCAGCTTTCAACAACTGCCAAGTTCACAAAGGAGTTCCTTGCAACGGCAGAGGATAACACCGGCGCCGATTATATCACTCTCGACGAAAGTTCTAAAGTCTGCACTGCAGATATAAATGCTGCTGAAGTGGCAAAGGCTCTTCAGAAACTCAATGCTTATGCCGAAGGTGTCGACCTTGCTGTAGAGAAAGTTTCTCTGCGTCTGAAGGCTGCTGTCGTAGACCAGGCTCTCAAGGAGCATAATGTGGTCTACTCTAACGTGGTTGCATTCAATGCTAAGCCTTACTATGTTGAGCTTAAGGATGCTACTCCTGTAATGTGGTATCTTGTCGGCAATATGTTTGGTGGTAAATGGGGGCAGGTTGTTGGCGAGAGTGCTCTCCCGATGTTCCTTAAAGACGGTTTCGCATACGATAAGAAGACCGGTACAGGCGAGCTTGAGTATATCAACTACTTCCTCACTGGCACATTCGATAACACTGATGGGAATGAATCATCCGTTGCCGGTTTCAAGATTCAGCGCACTGACTTCAATTGGGACTTCGGACTGACGGGTGATAGTGGCAAGTATGGCGTAATAAAATACCGTGATGGTAAAAAAGATGGCGGTCATATCGTTGCACCTGAGAATGGGTATTATAAGGTCACTGTCGACACAGAGAAACTGACCGGTAAGATGGAGAAGTACGAAGGTGCGGTAACCGACTATGGAGTAATCCAGATAACCGGTGCGTTCAACGATTGGGCGGATCAGCCTATGTCGCCTTACAACACCGTGGGTGTGGAGAATCATGCTTGGTACTATGTCCTCGAGACGACGGGCACTTCCATGAAGTTCAAGATTGCCGGCTCATGGGATACTAACTGGGGTTCAACAACATTCCCTACAGGTATTGGTACGAATAACGGAAAAAACATTGAGGTTCCTGCCGGCAAATGGTGCATTTCTTTCAATGATATCACCGGTGCCTACAGTATTGTTTCATTGCAATAATAAAAGACGAATATGAAAAAATATATATT
>CAJPPF010000035.1 GCA_905372445.1 uncultured Prevotella sp.
ATATTAGACATTACTTTAACGCAAAAACTGAGTATCATTACACAAAAACTATTATTTATGAATGTAAGATGTATTATACGAATAATTTCCTTTGCGGGATTTTTGTCCCTGCATGTTCCTGCATGTGCGCAGCAATCTGACAGGAATACCCTGTTTTTTATCTCAAACTCGCATCTTGACACGCAATGGAACTGGGATGTACGGACCACTATTGGCGAATACATTAAGAATACCATGGAGCAGAATTTCGCGCTGCTCGACAAATATCCTAACCTGCGATTCAACTACGAGGGTGCTATCAAGTACATGTGGATGAAGGAATACTACCCTGACAGCTACCTGAAGCTGAAGAACTATATCAGTGACGGCAGGTGGCACGTGTCGGGATGTTCCATCGATGCCACCGATGCCGGCATGATGTCGTCGGCAGAGTCGATGCTCCACAGCATGCTTTTGGCAAGGAAGTTCTACAAGAGGGAGTTTGGTGTCGACGGCGGTCATGACATAATGTTGCCCGACTGCTTCGGTTTCTCCTATGCCCTGCCGAGCCTTGCACGCCATGCAGGTATACATGGATTCCACACTCAGAAGCTGTCGTGGGGATGCCCGTACACCGAACAACTGCCGCCTTTCGGAATATGGCAGGGTGTTGACGGCTCGCAGATCTATGCGATATATAAAGGTCATGCCTACGATGCTCATGAGGAATTCAACAAGGATATGAGCCGTGACGCTGCCATGCTCAAGACCATAAAAGACAATTACGAGAGCTATGGACTGGCGGCAGAGATGCGCTATGTCGGTCCGCGCAGCGATCATGGCGGAGGGCTGCACGATGAAGCCGGCTCCAACGGAGAGAATACTCCATACTGGCTCAACTACAGTGCAACGGCAGGTGGTCCTGTCGACGTGAAGATTGCTATCCCGGACGAGATATTCGACTACATGGACGTCAATCGTAGCGACAAGTATCAGGTGTGGGACAACGAATTGCCGATGCGCATTCACGGTGTGGGCAGTTACACTTCGCGCACAATGTTCAAGATGTGGAACCGTCGCAACGAACTGCTTGCCGACGCAGCCGAGAAAGCATCGTCGCTGGCGCGGTGGCTCGGCGTACAGCAATATCCTCAAAGCACTATCAATGATGCCTGGGTGCGTACAATATGGCAGCAGCATCACGACGGAATAACGGGCACGTCCATTCCTGCGGCAAACGCCTTCGCGGTGAACGATTATGTGATTACAAACAAGAAACTTGCAAACACGCTCAGCACCGCGGTGGGCAATATCGCCAAGACGATGAATACGAATGTGGGGGGAACGCCGATAGTAGTTTATAATCCTTTGTCGTTCGATAGGACAGACATTGTGGAAGGCTCTATGCAGGGAGCAGAGACTACAGACATTACGGTGTACGATCATAATGGCAAGGAGGTTCTCGCACAGGTGACGGGTTATGACAAATACACCTCAGAGGTGAAGTTTATCTTTGCCGCAACAGTGCCGTCATTAGGGTGTGCCGTCTACGATATCCGCCTTGGAACAGCCGGTACGCTGTCGTCGGCGCTGAGCATCGACAAGGACAAACGCCAACTGTCTAATGGCAGATACCGCCTGACTGTGAACAGTGCAGGCGACGTGGCGCAGGTGTACGATGTGCAGAACAACCGTCCTATGCTCTCACGCATACAGCAGGAGCTCTACAACGACTATTCGCCCACATGGCCATCGTGGGAGATACGCTGGGATGATGTGCGTTCCGAGCCCGTCGCTAAGGTCGATGAAGATGTTGATATCAGTCTTGCAGAGGATGGCGTGTTGAGGAAATCCTATCGTGTGAGCCGTACGAAGAATGGCTCCGGTTTCGTGCAATATATCCGTATGTCGGCAATAACCGACCGCATAGACTGCGTCAATGAAGTGGACTGGCAGAGCCGCGGCATGATGCTGAAAGCCAACTTTGCACTATACTTAGGTAATGAAAAAACCACATACGACACCTCTCTCGGTGCGATACAACGAGGCATCCGTAATGAGAACCTATATGAAGTGTCGGGTCATCAATGGGCTGACGTCAGTAATCCGCAGGGAACATTCGGCGTCTCAATCATCAATGACTGCAAATACGGATGGGACAAGCCCGGCACGAACAATATGCACCTGACTCTGATACACACTCCACGCGTAGACAATAACTACACATATCAGCAAGACCAGGACCTCGGTGTAAACAAGTTCACCTATTCTATATATCCGCACGCAGGCACATGGAGCGAGAACACGCAGAAAGAAGCGTCGCAGCTCAATCAGCCATTGGTGGGTTTCATCGCCGATAAACACGAGGGGCAACTGGGGCGTGAAGTGAGATTCGTGGATGTCAGCAACGGCAAGGTGGCGGTGAAAGCCCTGAAGAAAGCAGAGGACAGCGACGAGATGATAGTTCGTGTGTATGAGTTGACCGGTGATGCACAGCAGGACGTGACGCTCACATTCCCTTCCGATATCGTTGAAGCCTGCGAGGCAAATGCTATGGAAGAGAAGATTGGCGATGTAGTCTTTGCCGGCAACACGTTGACATTCAGCATCGGGCGCTATCAGCCAAAGACATTCGCACTCCGACTGAAACCGTCAGCTGTAGCACAGACTGTCGAAACGACAAACACCACTCACGTGGATCTGCCATACAATGTTGACCTGATGAGCAGCGACAGCCGTCGCGACGATGCCCTCGCCACAGCTGTTTATGCCTATCCCGCAGAGCTTATCAGTGATGAGATAGAAACAGACGGAGTGACATTCCGCATGGGAAGCCGTGCAGATGGTGCAAAGAATGCCCTGCGTTGTCAGTCGCAGACACTGAGATTGAACCGCTCGGAAAAGCAGAATAAGTTATATCTGCTCATGGCAAGCACAAGTGTCAATGGCTCGGAAGGTGAGTTCATTACCGGTGAGACCGTCAGCACAATCCGCGTGCCTTACTTCGCCGGCTTTGCCGCTACGCTGGACTCGCCATATAACGGTGGCACATCATATCGCAAGGACGATATTGCTTTCACTGCCACACATAGGCATAAGATAAGCACGGGCAGCGATGAGCCCTATCGCTTCCTCTATATATATAAATATGTGTTGCCGCTTGCCGATGGAGTGAACGAGGTCACTCTGCCTCGTCGCCACGACCTGTATGTCCTCGCCGCATCACTGTCGGACAATAAAGCTGACGATATAAAGCCATTCACCAACCTGAATACATATATCGACTATACCGAACTTGGTGATGTAGGCGACAGCGGTTGCGGTAAGGAGCTAAGACCTTCGACAGTGAACTGCTCCAATCAAAACGGCACTGCCGAGGCTGCTGTCATGGCTGCCGACAAGGACGAGGTGACCAAATGGTGCGTCACCGAGAGCCAGAATAAGACGCCTTGGATAGAATACCAATTCACCGGTCAGAAGACAATTTGCAAATGGATGGTGCTCAATGCCGGCAGTGAGCATAAAGACTATATCAGCCGTTCCTTTAAACTGCAGCGTTATGAGAATGAAAGGTGGGTCGATGTTGACATAGTCGAAGAGAATACGGAGAACAAGGTGGTGCGCGGTGTCACACCTTTCACCGCAAGCCGTGTGCGTATGCAGATGATTCAGGGCGAACAGAAGAGATATACGACGCGCATTTATGAGTTTGCTGTGTATGGCGAGAATGAAACGACAGGAATAACCAATGTCTGCAGCCATGAAGAAAGCGCTGTCGTTCTTCATGGCAACGACCCTAACCCATGCAAGAATGTGACGGCGATACAGTATGAAGTAGCCGACGGCATAAGCAATGTCACGCTCCGTATCTACGGAAATAACGGTCAGTCGGTGGAACAAAGAAACATCCCCGTCACGACACCCGGACCACAGACCTACACCTATAACGGAAACCTTCAGCCGGGAATATATCTATATAGACTAACCGCAACACAAAAAGGCAGAGAGATTAGCACAGAAACAATGAAATTAGTGATTAACTAATATATGTATTAACCAATTTAAATCTATTCTATTATGCTCAATTTATTACATGATTACAAGAGATTGTTAGTTGTCGCCTTCATGATGGCAACTTCGTTGGGAATATCTGCACAGACACAGATTACTGATGAGGCAGGCCTTAAGGCTATAGCTGACGATCTTGCGGGTAGCTACGTTCTTGCGAACGATATTACCCTTAGTGGTGAGTGGTCTCCTATTGGCTCACAGACGGCTCCATTTACAGGCAAACTTGACGGTGCCGGACATTCTATTAAAAACCTGATCATCACATCAAAGACCGATAATGTAGGTCTGTTCTCTTTCACTCAAGGAGCGACACTCACTAACATCCGCTTCCCTCAGGTGAGCATCGCCGGCAACAAACAGGCAGGTGCTCTGGCAGGTCAGGCTATAGCTACGGACATCTCTCAAATCTTTGTGTCAGGTGTCATTACGGGTGTTGACCACGTCGGCGGTATCGTTGGTGACGTACGAGGCAATGCCACGGAAGGAAATTACACCACAGTCGAGAACTGTATCTCCACGGCTATGGCATGGAGTGATATACATCAGGCTGGTGTTCTCGTAGGTTGGATCAACGCAGGCATACTCTCGCACAACATCGTTTTGGGTTCTGCATTCGCTCCAAGCAATGGTGCTGGTGGTATCGCGCCTATCGTTGATAATGGCTCTGCAGAACTCGACGGTTGTGTCGCTGCCCCTGCTGTTATCTATGGCTATGGTAGTGGCGACACACATCGGTCGCATGCTATTGTAGGTTTCATCAACGGACAAAGCTCTACATTAGTTACAACAAACTGCTTATCATCAACAGCTTCAAGGATCTTTGAAAGCGGTGTGCTCGTGACAGACCTGTCTCAACTCAATCCGGACCTTCAAGGAAAACTTACATCGCCTGAGGATTTGATGAAAGTATCTACGTACACAGGTATTGGATTTGACCTGGCGATGTGGAATCTAACAGACGGGAAATACCCGATATTGAAGAATATGACATATCCTATCGATGGTGATGCCATAGTGTTGAAAGATGTTCCTGAGGTCGCTGCACAGGGTGGTACGTTCAATCCGTATGCTTTTTCTGCCCTTGGTCGCTCTGTTACTATCACCAGTTCAAACCCTGATGTCGTTGCTGTTGTAGGTTCAACTCTTAGCTTCGTCGGTCTTGGTGAGGCAACAGTGACTTATACTACGACCGGCGATGACTTCTCTCTTGGTGCAACACGCACACAGAAATTCATCGTTTCCGGTCAGAACTATAATATAAATACAGTTGATGACCTTCTTAACATGAAGAATAATCTTAGTGGTGATTACACTCTCGAGGCAGATATCGACATGACAGACGTAGAATTCTCACCATTTGGCGACTTCACCGGCACGTTCGACGGTAAGGGTCACGTCATCAAGGGACTCAAGTACAATAATTCAAGACAAAACAATGTAGCGCTCTTCTCGACTGCTCACGGTGCAACAATCAAGAACGTAGGTTTCGTTGAGGCAAACATCGTTGGTAATGCTAATGTTGCAGCCATCGTAGGTCGTGCTTACGGTTCAACAATCCAGAACTGCTACGTTGCCAATTCTTACATTGAGGGTGGTGACCACGTTGCTTCTATTGCTGGTGACGCAAACCACAACGACGATGTTCTTACAACTATTGCTGACTGTATCGCAAACGCAAAGATCAAGTCACGTGCTTATCAGGCAGGTGGTATTGCAGGTGTTGCAAACGGTGCCAACATACAGCGCAACCTCTTCTGTGGTATCGTTGACCTTCCTGAAGGCAATGTTGCAGGTCTTGTTTCTCTTCTCGACAACAACGACTGGGAGAAATACAAAACAACATTCTCTAACAACTTCTCTGCTCCTGCTCACCTCTTCGGCAGAGTATCGCTCGAAGAACGTCTTATTCACCTCAGCAATCGTGGTGCAAACTTCGAGAACAACTATGCTCTTGCTTCTACACTGACATCTGCGAGTGGCGGTACGCTCAGCGGTGCCGGCAATGCTGACGGTCCGAGTGGTGCAAGCGTTACTGCCGGCGAGGCTCGTACAAAGGATTTCTATGTCAGCACACTGGGCTGGGACTTCAACGACACATGGAAGTTCTTCGAAAGCACAGAAGGCAAGATGTATCCGGTATTGAAATGGATGACAGCTCCACTGCCGGAGGAAGTGTTCGACCTCCCGGAAAATGTTACCCTTTTATATAAGGACGGTTCAGAGAACCTCGACCCGTCATTAATCCATAGTTCATGGGGCGAGCTGTTTGACTTCGATATTATCTCTGGTGGCGAATATGTTACTTATACCGACATAGGCGACGGCTATGGTCCTCGCTTCTGGATTGGTGATAATGACGGAAACTACGCAGGCTCCGGCGATGTTGTAGTAAAGATCAAGACATCTCTCCCTGATGCTCTTAAGCTTACTTCTGAGGTTACATTCAAATTCTTCGTAGGTAAGTCCGGCGATAAGAATGAGATAAAGACCGCCGAAGACTTCCAGAGTATCAGTCGCAACGTTGACGGTGACTATATTCTTGTCAACGATATCGACTTTACGAATGTCACCTTTGAGGCAATCCCTGAGTTCAGAGGTACACTCGACGGTCAGGGACATAAGATCATGAACCTTACAGTTAATGGCGACAAGAATGACTTCGGTGTATTCTGCAAGACATCAGGTGCAAAGATTTCAAACATCGCATTCCAGGATTTAAAGGTTGTCGCACAGAAGAATAACCATGTTGGTCTCATCGGTTCTGCTGCATCTACTACATTCGAGCAAGTTGCTGTCACAGGCGCTATCTATGGTGTCGATCATGTGGCAGCATTTGCCGGCGACGGCGACGGCTGTATAGTAAACAACTGTTATGCTGACGTTTATATATATGCTTACAGTCAGGTAGGCGGCTTCTTCGGTTGTACTCTTGTAGATGGTGCTACATTCACCAACTCTTACTTCAACGGCTCACTGACAGCTTATACCCGTGGTTGGGTAGGCGGATTCGTAGGTCTTGTTGATAAGTCAGGCAGCACAGTATCTATCAAGAACTGTGTTTCTATCGGCAATCTGCACTCTGTAGGCGAAGGCACTCCTCACTATGTAGGGCAATTTATCGGTGGTAACGGCGCCGGAAATAATCCAAACGCAGTGGTATTCTTCGAGAATAACATCGCCAACTCACAGGCTGTAATGGAAGGAGATGCTGATTGGCCTTCACGCAATGAGACAGCCGAAGGCGGCTCTGTTGTTCCTGCTGAAAACGTAAGTGCAAACATACTCCAGTCGCAGACAGGCTATCAGGACCTCGGATGGGATTGGGAGAACGTATGGGCATTCGACTCTTCTTCACTCTATCCGATTCTGAAGAAGATAGGTCTTGTGGCTAACGGTATCGAGAATATCAGTGTTGTTCCGGCAGCTACAGCTGACGGTCGCATCTATAATCTTGCAGGTCAGCGCGTAAGCGAGGACTATAAGGGCATCGTTATCAAGAACGGTGCAAAGCATCTCAATAAGTAAGCGTTATACTATAAAGTGGCTGGGGCTATCTGTGCTCCAGTCACTCTTAACCTAAATAATATATTTATGTTTAAAGCTAATACTGAAAAAAGGTGGAAATACGTATTGCTCTTAGTAGTGATATTTGTCTCCCTGCCTTCCTTTGCACAGACGGTAAAGATTACCGGACGTGTGCAGGACATAAACGGCGACCCTCTGATTGGTGCCACGGTGTCGGAGAAAGGTACGCAGAATCGTGCTGTGACCGATGTCAATGGTACATACAACATCACTGTCAAGGACTCAAAGGCAGTGCTCATGGCAGAGTATATCGGCTTTCAGGCGGCAGAGAAAAGAACCGTAAGCACTCTTATCGACTTCATCCTGCAGGACGATGTGAGCAAGATCGACGAGGTTGTGGTGACAGGCTATTCTACAGCAAAGAAAGTGTCTGTTCTCGGAGCACAGTCGTCATTGAAGATGGAACAGGTCAAAGCTCCTGTTGCCAACCTCAGTTCTGTGCTTGCCGGGCGTGTGTCGGGTGTCGTATCCGTACAGCGCACAGGTGTGCCGGGACGTGACGACTCCGATATATGGATTCGTGGTATCTCCACGTTGACCAACCGCAATGAAGGTCCTTTGGTGCTTGTAGATGGTATCGAGCGTAGTTTCAGCAACCTCGATCCTGAGGACATAGAGTCCATTACAGTGCTCAAGGATGCTGCTTCCACCGCAGTGTATGGTGTGCGAGGCGGCAATGGTGTCATCATCATCACCACCAAGCCGGGTATTGTCAGCAAGCCTAAGTTCTCGTTTGATATCTATCAGGGTGTGACACAGCTGACGCAGATTCCTGATCTCGTCGACGGCATAGAATACATGCACTCTGTCAACGAGGCATACATGAACAGTCGCGGACGCAAATACTACTCTGATAACTATATTGCCAACACAAAGATTGCAAACGGTCTTCCTCTAACAGCAGAAGAACAGGCTTACGCTCAGACTGTTGTCGGCGACCGTACCATCAACAAGTATCTCTATCCTAACGTCGACTGGATGAAGGAGCTCTATCACGACTTAGGTTGGAACCGCCGTGCAAATGTCAATATCCGTGGCGGTGCGCCGAATGCATCTTACTACATTTCTCTGTCTTACTTCAACGAGAAAGGTCTCACCAAGTCTGATCCTGCACAGGACTACTCTTCTGAGATAACCTTCAACCGCTATAACTTCCTCACCAATGTCAACCTCAAGGCGACAAAGACAACCAATATCGATGTCGGTGTGAGTGGTTGGTTAGGCAGTGGAAACTATCCGAACCAGAGCCTTGGCAATATCTTCGGTCGTGCCATGAACACCAACCCGGTCATCTATCCGGTGCAATATCCCGGAGGTCAGAATCCGGGCATCAGTCCTACCAACCGCGAGCTTGACAGTCCTTGGGTATATCTTACGCGTCGTGGCTATCAGACACAGACACAGACACAGATCAACACCAATCTCAAGCTCCAGCAGGACCTTGGTTTCTGGAATTGGAGCAAAGGTCTGTCTGTACGTGCCCTCGTTGCATTCGACGTTCGCGCAAACCAGAACATCCATTATGCCATCGACGACAGTACATGGCGTCCTTACGGCTCAATGGATCCTTCTACGGGCGTATGGATTGACGACGACAAACTCTACGACGCTGATGGCAATCTCATACTCGAGGAGAAGTTCAGAGGCAACAGCACAATGAACGTGCAGTCCGACAAGTGGGTCTACCGCACGTTCTACTTCGAGAGTGCACTTGACTACAGGCGTACCTTCAACAAGCTACATAACATCGGGTTCCTTACTGTGTTCAGTCTCCGCAGCTATCTTGATGCTAACGGTTCAAGCCTGTTCACAACCCTTCCTTACAAGGAAGAAAGTCTCTCTGCACGTCTTACTTACGACTTCGACAACCGCTACTTCGCAGAGGTCAATGTCGGCTATACAGGTTCGGAGAACTTCGAGGCAGGTCACCGCTTTGGTACATTCCCTGCATTTGCTGTCGGTTGGGTGGCATCAAACGAGAAATGGTGGAAACCATTGTCAAAGTATGTTTCCTTCCTGAAGTTCCGACTTTCCGACGGTGTCGTTGGTAATGACTCGTCAGGCGAGCGTTTCAGTTACTTCACAAAAATCGAAGGCGGCAACGACTATTCTACCTATTGGCGCCGTAACGGTGCCTCTGGAGGTATGGCTTATTCTAACTACGGCTACAAGGCGCAATGGTCGAAGATTCATAAGATCGACCTTGGTATAGAGGTTAACTTCCTCAACGACGACCTTTGTTTCGTATTCGATATCTTCCATGAGCGTCGCTCAAACATCTTCGTGTCACGTGCGAACGTCCCTCTGCTCGAAGGCTTCGCCAGAGGTATCTCTGCTAACGTAGGCGTTGTCAAGAACCGTGGTTTTGAAGCAAGCTTCGACTACAGTCATCAGTTCGGTAAGGACTTGTATATCTCTGTACGTGGTAATATGACAAGCAACCGCGATGAGGTCGTTGAGAACGCACAGGCAGTGCCGGCATATCCTTGGCTCGACCAGCGCGGACACAATGTTCTCGCAGAGTGGGGCTACACCGATATGGGACTGTTCTCACAGGAGGAGCTCGATGCTCTGCCTGACACATATGCACAGTTTGGTATCAACAAGTCGCAGCTCAAGCCTGGCGATATTCGTTATAAGGACCTCAACGGCGACGGTGTCATCGACGAGTACGACAGGTCAGCCATCAGCCGTGGCGATGTACCTCGTATGTACTATGGCTTCGGTGGCGACTTCCGCTACAAGAACATCGGTCTCGGTGTGCTCTTCCAGGGCGTTCACGACGCAGAGCGCATACTGCGCGGCAACGGTATACTGCCATTCCAAAGCTCACAGGGTGGTGGCACGCTCTATGCTAACATCTCCGACCGCTGGTCTGCCGATAATCCTGACAACGAGAATGTGTTCTATCCACGCCTTGGATGGGGTGCTACCGATGTTGACAATATCAACAACTATCAGGTCAGCACATGGTGGAAGCGCGACTTCAGTTTCATGCGTCTCAAGCAGCTCACCCTGTCTTACTATTTCCCAAAGACTTGGCAGGGCAGTATCATCAAGGGCGGACGATTCTATATCATGGGCTCAAACCTCCTCACATGGAGTAAATTCAAGCTCTGGGACCCTGAGCTGAACACCGACAATGGTATCTCTTATCCTAATGTCACAACAGTGTCTTTAGGTGTGAACTTCAATCTCTAATGCTTAATATATGACCATTATGAAAAATAAAATATTCAGTATTGTATTAGCCGGTTTAGCAGCCATGTCGTTCACATCTTGCGAGGACTATTTTGATGATGTACCAAACAACGCTACATCACTCGAAGACGTCTTCTCCAACCGTGGACAGACTCTGAACTGGCTTACGAACGTATATAGTTACATTCCTGACAATACCGCACGCTATGCCTCCGGTACTGCAATGTTCTGGGGACCTGCCACAATAGAAGGCTATCTGCCTTGGGATTGGGTTGAGACACACCACATCATCCAAGGTTCACTATATCCTTCCACAGGCTTTGTCAGACGTATATGGATAGAGTACTATCGTGGCATACAGTATGCCAACATATATCTTGCCAATGTCGATAAGTGCGAACAGATGAACTCCACCGACAAGGAATGGACCAAGGCAGAGTGTCGTGCTCTGCGTGCATTTTTCTATTTCAACCTCATGAAGCTCTACGGTCCGGTGCCGATTGTAGGCGACCGCATTTATAAAGTCGACGACGATCTCGACCAGCTGCCACGCTCTACCGTTGACGAATGCTTCGATTACATCATAACAGAGCTCCGAAGCACACTCGACAGTGGGCATCTCGTGTCACAGTTCGAGAGCGGTAGATACAATCCGCAGATGATGGGCAACTTCACGAGCGAGGCTGTAGAAGCAATACTGGCAGAGGTTTATCTCTTCCGCGCCAGCTATCTCTTCAACGGCAATCCTTTCTATCAGTCGCTTGCCAATGCCGACGGCAAGAAGCTATTCCCGCAAGAGCGTGACGAGCAGAAGTGGATCAACGCCCGCGACGCCGCAAAACGTATCATCGACAGCGGAAAGTACTCACTCGTATATCGTAATTTAAGCGGGCAGCTATCTACTCTTGCTAATTCTGTTCCGTTCCAGTCTGTCTTTGCTGCAAGCTTTGCTAATGAGGGCAATGAGGAACTGATCTACGGACGCACAAGCTCAAGCAACGAGACATATTCAATGGTTCCGCGTTTCGAAGGTCTCGGAAGCAATCAGAATAAAGGTGGTGGTGCTTACACCGTGCCACTCGAATTCATCGACCTTTACTTCACGAAGAACGGTCTTAGCATTGAGAAAGACCCGACATACTTCACGTATGATGTAAACAATCCGCCTGATCTCCCCGCACGTAATCCTAAGGCTATCGTTCAGGCACGTGCCTGCGTTGACCCACTGACAAACTATCAGTACTTCAGTCCTGTCACCGGCAACTATGCCGGACCGACCAGCGTCATGAAACAGTTCTACGACCGTGAGCCACGATTCTATCTCGCTATCACTTTCCAGAACCGACCTTGGGACTTCCATAACAACGTCGCCGTGCAGATGCAGTATAATGGCAACTCCGGATCAAACGGTAATACTCACGATTATCCTATCTTCGGCACTATCACCCGTAAGCTGTATTACGCAAAGGCAGGCAGCTGGCCAATGTCTATGATGTATCGTCTCGCAGAGATATACCTCAACTACGCAGAGGCTTGCGCAGAGCTTGGCGACTTCGGCGAGGCTATCCATTATGTCAACCTCATCCGTCAGCGTGCCGGCATTCCTGAATACAAAGGTCCTGCAGCCGCCGACCAGTCCGCCTTCGACGCGTGGAATCAGCCACGCATAGACCTCGGCACACTGACAAAGGAACTCGTGCTGAAGGTTATCTACCGCGAGCGTATACTCGAACTCTCTTATGAGAGCAAGCACTATTTCGACGTTCGTCGCTGGGATGTCGCTGACGGCACATGGCGAGGAGGCGAGGAGATGACTGACGGATGGATTTACCCATCATACCATAAAGGTGGCGAAGGTGGCGAGATGCACGGATTCAATGTCGACAACAAGGACGTCACAGAAGAAAACAAAAATGTCAACTTCTACAAACGTGTCGTTCAGCAGCACCGTACATACCAGCGTCGCATGATGCTCCTGCCTATACCACAGGATGAAATCAACCGCGACCGGAACATGGTGCAGAATACTGGTTGGACAAACTGACAACCGAATGTCTCAACACCCCGCAATGAGCCGGGTGCGTTGTGAATCGCTTACAAAAGTTTACGGTCGTCAGAATATTAGTTAACAAAAGCCATTTCCACGCCCCGAAACAGGGCTGGGAAATGGCTTCTGCTATTCTTTACAAAATAATGGTGTCCGGTATTTGACAATAAAACGGCGCTGAGGTCTATTTACTGATTTGGCTTTATCTACATTGTCTGCAGCCCTCGCATTTGTTTAGTTCGCCACGGAAGCGTTTTTCCACAAGGTAGTGCAGGCGGTCGCGCAGTGGCTGAAGCTTGATGTTGTCGACAACCTCGCCAACGAATGCGAACTCCAAGAGCAGGCGCGCCTCACTGAGCGAGATACCGCGCTGGCGCATATAGAACAGTGCGGCATCGTTGAGCTGACCAACGGTGGAACCATGCGAGCACTTTACGTCGTCGGCATATATCTCAAGCATAGGCTGTGTGTACATGTGGGCAGTCTTCACGGCGCAAAGATTCTGATTCGTCATGGCAGAGGTTGTCTTCTGTGCATCCTTACGCACAAGTACACGACCGGCGAAAGCACCCACCGCCTTCTCATCAAGCACATATTTATACAGTACCTTACTTTCGCAATGCGCTGTGGCGTGGTCGATGACAATGTTATTATCTACGTGCTGTTCCTTGTCGGCAATGGCACAACCATTGCAGTTGCATTCCGCTCCCTCGCCTCTGAATACGAGGTTTACGGTGTTGCGCGTCAGTCCGTTGTGGAGTGTCAATGCGCTGTGGTTCACTCGCGAGTTAGCCTTCTGGTCAATGTATGTCGTGCTGACGAGAGTATTCTTCACGTGCGTCTCTTCAATGTTGTAGATGTCGAGTGTAGCATTCTCGCCGACGAAAGCCTCAACCACTTGCGTAGATAGGAAGTTATGGTTGTCGATGGCATGGTCGCAGAATAGCAGACGCACCTCTGCACCGTCCTCCACGACGATGAGCACACGGCGGTTGACCATAAGGTCGATATCGGAACGCATGATGTTTATCACCTGAATGGCGGTATTGACCTTCACGTTCTTCGGAACGTAGATAAACAGTCCGTCCTGCGCGAACATGGTGTTCAATGCCTCCTCGCCACCGTCCTTTGATGAGAGCAGCGTGTTGTAATACTGGGCAACAAGCTCAGGCTGGCGCTCCGATATTTTACGGAGAGAATCGACGATGACGCCATCAGGCAGTTCAACCTTTGGCAGGACCTTATCGTAGAACACGTCGTTGACCATGAAATAGAGTTGCGTACTGAGGTTCGGCACTTCGCATCTGAATAGATTGTAGGGGTTGACGGGTATGTCAAGGCGGTTGAGATTCAGCCCGAGGTCGGGAGCAAACACCTCCTGGAGGTTTGTGTATTTATAATGCTCCACCTTACGCGTAGGAAATCCTATCGTCTTGAACCGCTCGAAAGCCTCGTCGCGGACAGCATTCATCACCGCTGACGAATGGTCGTTAATCATAGAACGGCACTGCCGGTAAAGGTCAATATATTGTTTTTCTGAGTTCATAAAATACAAGCTTTTACTCTTCCACCTCAGCCTTTATCCAATCATAGCCCTTTTCCTCTATCTCCTTTGCAAGCTCCGGACCGGCGGTCTTTACTATACGTCCCTTGTAAAGCACATGGATTGTCTGAGGCTTTATCATCTCAAGCAGACGCTCATAGTGTGTAATGACGATTCGTGAATTGTCTTTTGTAGCAAGTTTGTTGACACCCTCTGCAACGATACGCATTGCATCGACATCAAGACCGGAGTCAGTTTCGTCGAGTATCGACAGTTTTGGCTCAAGCATTGCCATTTGGAATATCTCGTTACGTTTCTTCTCTCCACCCGAGAAACCTTCATTTACAGAACGGTTGGCGAGCTTTGAGTCGAGAGCAACGATCTTACGCTTCTCGCGCATCAGCTTAATGAACTCAGAAGCGTTCATCGGTTCTTTGCCCTGATACTTGAGTTTCTCATTGATAGCGGTACGCATGAAATTGGTCATCGACACACCCGGTATCTCCACAGGATATTGAAATGACAGAAATAGTCCTTCGTGCGCTCTGTCCTCAGGCTTCATTTCCAGCAGATTCTTGCCGTTGAACCATATCTCACCCTCGGTGACTTCAAACATAGGATTGCCCACGAGCACTGCGCTGAGGGTAGATTTTCCGGAACCATTAGGTCCCATTATAGCATGTGTCTCGCCATCACCGATGGTAAGATTTATGCCACGGAGTATTTCCTTATCGCCAATCTTGGCGTGTAAATTCTTTATTTCTAACATAGATAATACTTACTATGACTATTATATTTAGTACATAGTGTTATGTTTTAATGTTCACAATTTGAAATAAATAAAGTACAAAGGTACGATAATAATACGTGATACCAAAATAATTTTTTTATTTTTAAATCCAAACCGAATAGATTCCTGACAGCTTTCGGCTGATTGTGGATCAGACCAGCCAGCCTTGTTACCGTGGGCGTAGCGGGCTATGGCGAGGTAACAATGTTAGTAGAATACCACACAAACAGGTGAAAGCAATAGGAATGCGTTTATTTTACTGGTGTAAAAGGAGTTTTATATATGTTTGGGTTAAACCCGAATCGGTCATTAGACCGCATTTGCTTAGATTTGTTATTACCGGCATGCTTCCTGCCAGCTTTAGTCCGCTCGCCGGCATCTGCGCTGCCATTTCATCTCGCCGTAGCCCGCTACGCCTTCGATGAAACGTCTGCACATATGCTCAACAATCGAACAAAATCAGTCAAGGAGTCTAATGACCGATTCGGGTTAAACAATCAAAAACTGTTTCCTGAACATAGGCGAAGCTGTCGACATTTACCGGACGGCGTAGGGGCGTGATTTATCACGTTCCGCCCAATGCGTTGGGTTTATTTCTCGAGCATTGGAGAGATATTGTTTTCACGGACGTAATACGGAACGTGATAAAATCATGCCCCTACGATATATATGAATAAATT
>CAJPPF010000036.1 GCA_905372445.1 uncultured Prevotella sp.
ATGTTTTTTTATACGAGGGTAAAAAGATGTTGGATTATCCCCAAACTCTAAGTTTGCAATTCATATTGCAAACTTAGAGTTTGGGGGTTAAATAAATAAGGTGTGTAAGTTACTGAGTTATATCCGCTGTATAGTAATTCTGTCGCATTGCTTTTTAATGGTATGACTATAATAAACGAGAACGGATGTTCTACGACGCATATGGTCAGAATGTGACGCCTGTCGCTCTATACGACATAAGCCAAAATCGGTTGTCATACGGCTATCTTTAGTTTTCGGGCTTCTCCACTCGACGTGTATAAGCAAACTCTTGTTCTTTGATAAATAAAAACTCACCGCGGTCTATTGACCGTTTTTGGATAAATCACGCTCCCCGCAGCAAGGTGAGAGACTGAATCTCATGTCTTTTTTGCAAGGTGAAAAGATTACTTGCGCTTGTAGTCGACAAATGAATAACGTTGCTTATGTTTCTCGTCGATGTCATGGTCCTCGCGCCACACCTCTTTCCATTCTCCTGAGAAATCGGGAAAGAACGTGTCGGCTTCTTTTGGCGTGTCGTGAACGAGAGTGAGACAGAGACGGTCGGCAAGTGGCATGGACGACTTGTAGACCGAGTTGCCACCTATTATATATATGTCTTCATGCTCATGGCATTGTGCCAGTGCGTCGTCAAGCGATGCATAGAGTTCGCAACCGGGAAAATCCTCTGCTCTGCCATTTCTCGAAAGGACTATGTTGCGGCGGTTGGGCAATGCGCCCTTGGGCAGCGACTCGAATGTGCGGCGACCCATGATTATGGTGTTGCCCGTGGTCAATGCCTTGAAACGCTTCAAATCGTTTGGCAACCAGTAGATCAGTTTGTTGTTGTAGCCGATTGCATTGTTTTGTGCAACTGCAGCAATAATATTAATCGTCATATCTTTTGTTGTTTATTTGAATCTTATTTTCCATTCCTGAGGGTAGAGATTGTTGGCGCGGTTGCCCAGGTTCTTCACAAACCCGAGGTTCTTGCCTTTATATGTCACAACGACATAGCCTCTTGGCGTCTCTACGGGAAGCACGATAGTCTCTCGACGGAGATAGCGCAGTGCAGTGGCGAGGTCGAGTTCTGCCTTCGGGTATTTGTCTGTCGAGAGATTGATAAGGAGAGACTCGGCATGGGCTGGTATGGTGTCTTTCCCTTTGACTTGACCTTCGTAATGTCCATTGGATAGGATGCGCAGTATCTTAAGGTTTGTTTTTCCGGAAACCACCTCATGTGATTTCTTTCTCATCACGCAGATAAAGAGCCCCTCTGTCTTTGTTGTCCCGGGAATGAATCTGTAAACCGGGGCGTCGAATCCTTTTAGCAATGAGTCACTTATATTCCATTCCTTTTTCGTGGTTATTGGAATGATGTCTGCCCCGAGCTCCTCACATATCCAGCGCACGTTCTCTTCATTCTCGCGTGTGTTGAAGGTACAGGTGGAGTAGATGAGTATGCCGTTTTCCTTTATACATGGCCAGATGTCGCTGATGATGCTACGCTGTAGTGCCTGACATTTCATCACATTCTGAATGCTCCATTCCTTTATTGCTCCCTCGTCCTTACGGAACATTCCCTCGCCCGAACAAGGCACGTCGGCAAGAACGAGGTCGAACAGTAGCTTTGCCTTCTGATAGTCCTTGGCATAGTTGTTTGTCACTGTGACTTTTGGATGTCCCTGCTTCTGAAGGTTTTCCATGAGTATGTTTGCCCGGCGATGATCGGGTTCGTTGCAGTAGAGCTGGCATTCGTCTGATAGTGCCGCCCTGAGCAGTGTAGACTTTCCTCCAGGTGCGGCACATAGGTCGAGCGCCGTCGCTGCTTTGAAATCCAACTGGCGTATAACTTCGTCGATGAACATAGAACCAGCCTCCTGCACATAGTAACATCCGGCATGAAATAAAGGGTCGAGTGTGAAATCGGGACGCTCTGCGAGATAGTAAGCGTTGCGACACCATGCAATGGGTTGAGCTTCTGCCGTTGGCGGTTCTATTGGTTTATATGGATTCAGTCTGACTGACACCGGCTGCTCCTCGCTGAACGAGGCAAGAAAACAGCCATAGCGCTCCTCGCCAAACAACTCGCAGGTATATTCTTCAAATTCGATAGGTAAATTCATTGTCTTTATATTTATTTCAGTGTGGTGTATGTCAGACTGTCCGTATTTATGATTTATATTACTCAAGTATGAACTCCTCCAATCCACCTGTATTCTCTTCCTTCTTATTCATCTTTGGCAGTTGTTTGAGATTGCCGTTTTCGTCGAACATCCCGTAAGTGGTACGAAGAACAAGAAACTCCGTCCGGCGGTTCAGCTGATTGCACGCCTCCTGCTGTTCTTCATTAAGCGTTGTGATGTATTTTTCTGTCAGTTCGTCGCCTTCTTTCAGCCAAGGCAGTTTCTCTGTGAGTTTCTTCTTTACCTTCTTTGGACGCTCCTCGCCGTATCCCATAGGCGTGAGCCGATCGGCTGCTATACCGTGAGCGATGAGATAGTCGACCACGCTCTCTGCTCGTTTTTGCGAGAGACGCTTGTTGTAGGTATCAGAGCCGCGGTAGTCTGTGTGTGCCGACAGTTCGATGGTGATATTCGGATTGTCGTTTAGTGTCTGCACCAATTTGTCAAGAGCCACTGTCGACTCTTCGCGAAGTGTTGCCTTGTCGAAATCATAAAACACATTGTCAATTAAAACCGGCGATGATATTGACGGTAGTGCAAACTGCAATGTATATTCTTCCGATTCTTCAGCTCGTCTCACACTAAGTTCTTCCTTGTGGTTCAGGTAGCCTTTGCATGTGGCGAGGAACAGATAGTCGACGCCCGGCGTGACCTGATAGGAGAACGAACCGTTGCTTTTCACACTTGTCTTCCGGTTAGTGCCGTCGTTGCCTACGATGTAGACCTCCGCAGCCTGCAGCTCGTATCCATCCTGCTCGTATACCCATCCTATGACGTTTTGAACTATTTCCGGATTGTCAAATGAATAGATATGGTCAAAGCCGCGCCCATCTCCACGGTTCGACGAGAAGAATCCGCGGTTGTATGGCCCCTCGAATGTCATACCGAAATCATCGCCCTGCGAATTCATCGGATAGCCAAGATGTTCGATATGATATTTGCGGTCTCTTCCAACCTTTGCCACGAAGATGTCAAGCCCGCCCATGCCCGGATGTCCATTTGATGAAAAATAGAACTCGCCATTAGGACGGAACGTAGGAAACATTTCATCGCCATCGGTGTTTATCGGTGCACCGAGATTCTCTACACCGCCTAATCCTGCAGCCGTTATCCTGACGCGCCATATATCGTAGCCTCCCTTGCCGCCTGGCATGTCGCTGGCGAAGTATAGCCATTCTCCGTCGGGCGAGAGAGCAGGATGAGCGTAGGCAGTGAGAGTGTCGTTGGTAATCTTCACCTCCGTAGTCTTTCCCCATGTAGCGTCAGAGCGTGAACTCTTCACTATCTGTGCATAGCGGGGATATGCCGGATCTGTAACACATTGTGTGAGATACATCTCCCTGCCGTCGGCGGAGAAAGAGCATACTCCCTCGTCAAAGGCAGTATTCATACCGCCTGACACAGGTTCCGGTTTGCTCCATTTGCCTTTATCATCCTTTGATGAAAAAAAGATGTCCGCCGGTTTTGTTCCTGTTATTCCTGACAGTTCGTCGCCTTGCGCTTCATTTCGTGTTGAAGTGAAATAGAGTTGGTCGTACTCATCGCCGAACAGTGCAGGTGAATAATCTGCACGACGGGAGTTGAACACATCCATTTTCTTCACCGTGTAGCGCGAGTTCTGCTCCTTTATCTTAGGTGCTTTCTGTGCAGACTCCAATCCTTCCTTTGCCAGCGTATTGTTAGGAAGAGAGTCCAAAACAGCCTCAAACTCTTTTGTCGCAGCCTTATATTCTCCATTATGCAACAGTTGGCGTGCATACGACAGACGGTCTTCCGGCGTTGCCACATTATATCGGATAGCGTTCTTATATGCTGCAATAGCCTTTTGTGTCTGTAATGACTTCTCGTAGCAATATGCCATTTTCAATGCTCGCTCACCGCGTTTTGTCTTTTCTTTCGGAGACGTCTTGCGGTAAGCCTGCTTAAATTCGTTGGCGGCATCAAAATATTCTCCCAAGGCAAGATACTTCTCACCACGCTTCATATTCTTGTCCACTCCGCATGAAACAAGTCCAAGCAATATTATAACACTGCTTATTATTATTTTGTATCTCTTCATTTTTTCCTGCAAGTCTTTTATATTGTCCGCCCTATGGCGATTATTACTGCATTTCAGCGCGGAATTCACATCCTTCTTTCCAGCGTGAACACCCCATTGCTGTACGCCCTCGTATAATTGTGCCTTGTCCGCACTTAGGACATTTGTCGCCCGGTTTGAGGAGAACCGCCTTTGGTGCGTCTTTTTTGCGTGGAGCACTCTTACGCTTAGACTTAGTCGCAGGCTTTTGTTCCTCTTCTGTTATTGTGACATGGCGGTTAGTGTTGTCGGAGAGAACCTGCTTGACAATATCAGATATCTGCACCTTCAGTTCATTTAGAAACTGCCCGGCGTCGTATGTCTTATGTTCGATGTCGCGTAGCTTCTTTTCCCAGATACCTGTCAGTTCCGGACTTTTAAGAAGGTCTTCGCGTATAAGTCCTATTAGTTCTACGCCGGTTGGAGTAGCTATGAGATTCTTACGTTCCTTGCGTATATATTTGCGCTTGAATAATGTCTCAATGATAGCCGCACGTGTGGAAGGTCGTCCTATACCGTTTTCCTTCATCGCGTCACGCAGTTCGTCATTATCTATGAATTTGCCTGCCGTTTCCATAGCACGCAGCAGCGTTGCCTCTGTGTAAGGCTTTGGCGGCTGTGTCCATTTCTCCGATAGGCTTGGAATATGCGGACCGGTCTCACCTTTAGTGAAACTGTTGCTCGTCTCTTTCTCTCCAGCGTCAGCGTCATCTTTTGTGTCAGTGTTTTCCTCCTCAATTTTCTTGAACACTACCTTCCAACCTTCGTCTGTAATAACCTTTGTTGTCGTACGGAACATTACAGGTTCGTGCTCATTATTTGTGTCAACCTTTCCCATTATGGTCATTGTCTCGAACTTGCAGTCGTCAAAGAATGCCGCGATGAAAGCACGTGCTACGAGGTCAAACACCTTACGTTCCATATCCGACAACCCCTGTGGGGGAACGCCCGTTGGTATTATTGCATGGTGATCGGTGACCTTCGAGGAATCAAATACCTTCTTACTCTTCTTCAGTTGCTTGCCACCGATAACTTTCAGTAAGTCAGCGTATGGGCTCTGACCGGCGAACGATGTTTTATATAGTCCGTTCATTATGTTCGTACATTTTGGGTATATGTCGTCTGAAAGGAAGGTTGTGTCTACGCGAGGATAAGTAGTGAACTTCTTTTCATAGAGGCTCTGAATGAGTTGTAGCGTCTGGTCAGCTGAGAATCCGAACTTTCTGTTGCAGTCAACCTGCAGTGATGTAAGGTCATATAGACGTGGAGGAGCCTCGGTTCCTTTTTTCTTTGTCACATCGACAACTTCGAACAGATTATCCTTGATACTCTCAAGAACAGCTTTCCCTTCCTCCTCGGAGGTATATTCAATCTGGCGGAATATCGGTCCTTTCGATTTCAATGTCTTGCCTTGCGCGGCAGCTTCCGCTATCTCTGCCTGTTCCTCTGCCTCTGCTTCTTCGTCGCGTGCAATGACGTTGAACTTTGTTTCTTTGTAAAGAGTGGATAGCACCCACGACTGGCGGGGCACGAACTCTTCAATTTCTTTCTGACGGTTCACAATAAGCGCAAGCGTAGGAGTCTGAACTCTTCCTATAGAAAGTACCTGCCGGTGCTGACCATACTTTATCGTATATAGTCGTGTGGCGTTCATTCCGAGAAGCCAGTCGCCTACGGCACGTGACAGTCCGGCAAGATATAGTGGTTGATATTCGCCATGATCTTTAAGACTCTTGAACCCTTCAAGTATCGCTTCCTCTGTAAGTGAACTGATCCACAGACGGCGTACGGGACATTTCGCTCCTGCTTTCTGCATGACCCATCGCTGTATGAGCTCTCCTTCCTGACCGGCATCACCACAGTTGATTATACCATCAGCTTTCTGCATCAGACGTTCTATCGTAGCAAACTGTTTCTTCACACCGGAGTCCTCAATGAGTTTTATTCCAAACCGCTCCGGTATCATCGGCAACGCCGACAGTGACCAACGTTTCCAGTTGTCGGTATAGTCGTGTGGCTCCTTCAGTGTACAGAGGTGTCCGAAAGTCCAGGTAACCTGATAACCGTTACCTTCCATATATCCGTCGTGGCTGGAGTTCGCTCCAATCACTTTTGCGATGTCTCTCGCCACCGACGGTTTCTCAGCAATGCAAACTATCATTTATCGTTTCTGTTATATATTCTACCTCCTCATCAGTCATTGCCTGATTAAGGGGAAGTGACAATTCTTCGTTATGTATCTTTTCTGTTATAGGGAAATGGAGTCCGTTCCATTCGCTATAGCACTCCTGTTTGTGTGGTGGAATAGGGTAGTGTATGACTGTGCCTATGCCCTTTGACTTTAAGTAAGCCTGCAAATCATTGCGCCTTTTTATCAGAAGGGGAAATATATGATGCACTCCACCACGTGAAGGAAGTGTTATATTTTCGTTCTGTATGTTATCTATATAATAGTCAGCAATATCTTGTCTTCGTCTGTTATCTTCGTCAAGATACTTCAGTTTTACGGAAAGCACGGCTGCGGAAATTTCGTCCATGCGTGAGTTGCGACCCCTATAACGAAACACATATTTCTTATGTGAACCATAGTTGCACAGTGCACGAAACACCTCAGCCATTTCCATATCATCAGTAGTCATCGCACCTGCATCCGCCAGTGCACCGAGGTTCTTTCCCGGGTAAAAGGAATGTGCACATGCTCCCCGGTATTTTCTTTCTTGCGGGCGTGGTGCGGCAACTTTATTCAGACCATGCGCCTGAGCACAATCCTCTAATAACAAGAGGTTCCGTGCCTTACATATCGCTCCAATCTTATCCGTATAGGCGTCATATCCGTATAGATGTACAATCATTATCGCCTTTGTCTTCTCGGATATTGCATCCTCTATGAGCGAATCATCTATTTGTAGAGTGTCGATACGCGGCTCAACCAACACGGGCTTAAGATTGTTTTCTGTTATCGCGAGTATCGTGGCTATATATGTGTTTGCCGGCACGATTACCTCATCACCGTCTTTCAGATATCCCATTTCCTTATATGCAAGAATCATCATCGTGAGTGCGTCTAATCCGTTGGCACAGCTGACACAATATTTAGCACCGGTGTATTCGGCATACTCCTGCTCAAAGCGTGCTATACGCTCGCCTTGCAGATACCAGCCGCTGTCTACAGCATCACTCACAGCATGCTGAATCTCTTCAGCATGCATATCGGTGATTCGTTTCAAACTCAGATATGGTATGTTCATCGTCTTAAACCTTTAACCTGAACTGTCGGTAGGCGATGCTTCTGCCTCCGAATCCTTCTTTTTGTGCTACCAGACCTGCATTGAGGTATCTGCCTGCCTGTTCGTTCGATGTTCCGAAGTCGAGATATTGTGTATGTCCGTCGTTACGGTATTTCTCCAATAAGTGGAAATAGATATACTCCATCACATGCTCCTCATATCCCTGCAGCGAAGCATGTCCATATTGAACGTGCACTACCTCATCCGTTATATATAGAACTACTCCTCCCGCATTTGTGCCGTCGGGATGCTGTGCTATATAGCAGCGGATATTTTCGGGGAAACGGCTTTGCAGCAGTTCCATTTCTTCTAAGGTATGTATAGGGCTGGTGTTATGATGAGCTTTTAAACTCTCTTCCAGCACAGGCCAGAAGTCCGAGAGGCTGGCATCTTCACAAATACTGAAGCCGTATTGCTCTGCTTCCCTTAGCCTGCGCCTACGGCATTTCTCCACTTTTGGCAACAGTGGTGTATGTAGTGGTACTGTTGTGGCTATATTGCACACCTCCATAACAGCACCGTAGCGCCACAGTGCGTAGTCGTCCTCGTCGGACGGACAGCGGTGGTATATCGATGGAATCTGCTTGTATAGCAGTGAGCTTATGCCGTTGTCACTCATGTAAGCCTTAAGGATATCAAACATTTCCATTACATCATTGAGCGATGTCACCGCAGACAGGATCAGCCCTCCGTAAGTCAGACCTTGATGAGAATATAGAATATCGTCTTTAATATTGGCTGGCAACAATGCCACTACTTTGTTCTTTTCAGAAAGAAACAGCAACGAGTGGTCCTCAAATCTGTCGCTATGGTATTCCATATAGTCGCGTTTGTGCAGGAAGGTTCCGTTTTTAGAACTTTCCACGAACGTATTCCATAACGCTTTGTCGTCAGCCGTATATTTTCTTATATTCATCATAGTCGCGGATATAGTCCGCCTCGTCGTAAAGATCATCGCATAATACCAGACATACAGCGCCGGGTGAGAAATAGTCCTCAGAGCTCCATTCGCCTGGTTCGACAAGCAATCCCATGTATGGACTGTCGAGTATGAACGAACGTTGTTCCTTGCCGTCGTCGACATTCACGGTGAAACTGCCGTTTAAGGCTATCAGCAGTTGCCGTAAACGCTTGTGAGCATGTGCTCCGCGTGACTTCCCTTCAGGCACGTTGTAGTTCCAGAAGACGCGTTTCACCTCGAAAGGAATGTCTTTTACCGCCTCTACCACTGACAGGTCGCCTCTATGATCGCCGAAATGCGGAATAGGAATAAATCTTGATTTCATTATTTCTCCATGTACGGGTCAGTGCCCAATACCGTTTTTGCCAAGCGTTTTGCCTTGTCGCGAAGTGCTGTCACATCTGCGTTTGTATCGCCGTAGCATAACACAACCCCCATACGTCTGCCGAAATGAGCCTCCGGCTTACCGAAGATACGGACACGTGTGCACTCCTCGCGTAGCGCATCCATGAGGTTATAGTTGGGCGTCTCATGATATTCTTTGTCGGCAAGAATCACTGTAGAGCATCCTGCATGCTCCAAACGTATATCGTGGATTGGCAATCCGAGCACGGCACGCAGGTGTAGTTCAAACTCCGACAGATTTGTTGTGTGTCCTAATGTTACCATTCCGGTGTCGTGTGGTCGAGGGCTTAGCTCCGAGAATATCACCTCGTCGTTCTTTGTCAGGAAGAACTCCACGCCCCAGAGACCATACCCGGTCAGTGCTGCTGTGATCTTCTCTGCCATATCCTCAGCTTTCTTAAGTCCTTCCTGAGAGATATGATACGGTTGCCAACTTTCACGATAGTCGCCTCCTGCCTGAACATGACCGATAGGAGGACAGAATAATGTCGGTCCGTTCTTTTGTGTCACCGTGAGGAGAGTGAACTCGGAATCGAAGTGAATGAATTCCTCGCAGATTATTTCCTTTACGTCGCCGCGTGCTCCTGCCATGGCGTCGTCGAAGCATTTACGCAGGTCGTCATGACATTTGGCAGTGCTCTGTCCGTGACCTGACGACGACATCAGAGGCTTTATCACACATGGGAAACCTACATATTCCGATGCTGCAACTAATTCTTCATAAGTTCCGGCATACTTATATCGTGCGGTGCGGATGCCGAGTTCCTGTGCTGCAAGGTCGCGAATGGCACGACGGTTCATCGTATAGTTTACCGCACGTGCAGACGGTACGACCTGAATGCCTTGTTTCTCAAAATCAAACAGGCGCTCTGTACGTATAGCTTCTATCTCGGGTATGATGATATCAGGCTTATGCTTTTCCACCACTCTTGCCAGTGCGTCGCCGTCAAGCATCGAGAAAACCTCTCGTTCGTCAGCCACTTGCATGGCAGGAGCATTGTCATACTTGTCGCATGCCACAACATAAAGTCCCTTGCGCTTGGCTGCAATCACAAACTCTTTACCTAACTCGCCGGAGCCGAGCAACAAAATCTTAGTCATTGTATAATCTGTATTTATTGTCGAAACATTTTCCCGTATTGACCGTATCAGCGGTTTTTATACATGTCATCGTAGTATTTCTCGTAGTCGCCGCTTGTGATATTATCCATCCACGCCTCATTCTCGAGATACCACTTCACTGTCTTCTCTATACCTTCCTCAAATTGCAGCGATGGTTCCCAACCTAATTCCTTCTGCAACTTGCGGGAATCAATGGCATAACGGGCATCATGCCCCATACGGTCAGTTACGTATGTGATAAGATCGAGGTCTTCGCCTTCTCTACGACCGAGCAGGCGGTCGACAGTATTGATTATAACCTTTATGATATCAATATTCTTCCACTCGTTGAAACCACCGATGTTATATGTTTCAGCTACAGTTCCTTTGTGGAATATCATGTCGATGGCACGTGCATGGTCTTCGACATACAGCCAGTCGCGCACATTTTCTCCATTGCCATAGACAGGCAATGGCTTGCGGTGACGGATATTGTTGATGAAAAGTGGAATCAGTTTTTCAGGAAACTGATAAGGACCGTAGTTGTTTGAACAGTTCGTTACAATCGTCGGCATGCCGTATGTATCATGGAATGCGCGTACAAAATGGTCGCTTGATGCCTTCGCTGCCGAGTATGGCGAATGTGGATTGTATTTCGTTGTCTCTAAGAAGAACTCCTTTCCATAAGCCTCATGATGATTACCTGATGAGGCTGTTGTGGTGAACGGAGGTTCTATGCCTTCCGGGTGAGTCATCTCAAGCGCGCCATAAACCTCATCGGTAGAGATGTGATAGAAACGCTTGCCCTCGTATTTCTCTGGCAGTGACTCCCAGTAGAGCTTAGCTGCCTGCAAGAGCGACAGCGTGCCCATCACGTTTGTACGTGCGAAAGTGAATGGATCTTTTATTGAACGGTCGACATGGCTCTCTGCTGCAAGGTGTATTATACCATCGATTTTCTCGTCTTGCATGAGTTTGTATAAAGCGTCAAAATCGCATATATCCATGCGCACAAACTTATAGTTCGGTTTGTCTTCCACATCTTTCAGGTTAGCAAGGTTGCCGGCGTATGTGAGCTTGTCGAGGTTAATGATGTTGTATTCCGGGTATCTGTTTACGAAAAGGCGCACCACATGACTTCCTATAAAGCCTGCACCACCGGTGATCACTATATTCTTCATAGATTTCTGTTTTTTCTTTAATTGTTGATATTAATCATAACGGATAAATCATAGATTTATTGCACGATGTTCATAATAACCTGAGATTTTGTGCTTCCCTTATGAATTGTGTCATGCCATTTCTGTCATGTCGCATTTCACATAGCCTTGGCGGCTCACAGAAATATGCCTTGTGTAAATACGGAACAGACGGCGTCAGGTTTTGTATTGTAGTAATGTTGATTGCTACAGACGCGTTCTGTTCTCGCCTAACTCAATCACCTCGAGATCTTTAAATTCCTTTCCATCAATGGTCAGGCGCATCAGTGTACGTGTGGGATGCCATCCCATCTGTCCTGCTGCGCCGGGATTAAGATGCAGCAGGTTGAGTGTCTTGTCGTATTTCACCTTCAACAGATGACTGTGTCCGCATACGAACAAGTCGGGTGGTGAGGCATATATCTGCGAACGCACACGTACATCGTAATTGCCTGGGTATCCTCCTATATGAGTCAGCAAGACATCGGCTTCCTCGCACTTGAAACGCAACGTCTCCGGAAAACGGAATCTCAGGTCGCCACCGTCGCAGTTTCCACAGACAGCCCTTAGTCTTGTTATAGCTCCGAGCCGTTCTGCCACCTCGGTAGAGCCTATATCTCCGGCATGCCATATCTCGTCACACTCGGAAAAGTATTTTGTATATCTCTCATCCCAGTAGGAATGGGTGTCGCTGATTATTCCAATGCGTTTCATGCCCGTATCTGTTAAATCAAAGCTATAGAGGATTCTCTATAGTCACTAATCGCTTATCTCCTTATCCTTGTGTCTCTTCTCGTATATTGTTGCACTTGCCTGTGGAGCCATTGAGCGTGGTGCGGCACCGGAGCGCGGAGTGTAGTAGTTGTAGTTACGCTCGTCTTTGCTTTCCACTTCCTTGATTATTTCATCCCTTTCCTTATTGAATCGCTTCATGTATACAAGCATGAACCACAGTGCCACCAGTGCAGCTAAAGCATCGCTCAGTGGCAGCGACGCCCACACTCCGTCAACACCGAAGTAATGACTCAGTATGAGAATTGCAGGAATGAGAAACAGCAATTGACGTGAGAGGCTGAGGAATATGCTTATCTTCGCCTTGCCGATAGACTGGAAGAAGTTGGTGATGACTATCTGATAGCCGATTATAGGCAGCAGCAGCGCATTGATACGCAGTCCACGCACTGACATTTCAGCCAGTTCTTTATCATCAGTGAACAGACGCACGCATATCTGCGGCAGTAGCTGGTATACAAGCCAGCCTACGGTAAGCACAGCAGTGGCACCTATAACAGAATATTTTAATGTGCGCATCACTCTGTCGAACTTCTTTGCGCCGAAGTTGTAGCCGATGATAGGTTGCATACCTTGGTTGATACCCATACCTATCATCAGGAAGATAAACACCAGACGGTTGCCGATGGCGTAGGCACCTACGGCATAGTCGCCGCCATTGTTGCTAAGGGCGTTGTTTATGAATATAACCACGAGACATGAACAGGCATTCATGGCGAATGGAGAGATACCGATTTCTATGATTTCCTTTACAATCTTATACTTGAGACTGAATATTCCGCGCTTCAGATGCAGGAACTCCCGCTTGTCGCTGAATATATAGAACTGCCAGCACAGCGCCATAAGTTGTGCAAGGATTGTCGCGATGGCTGCTCCTCTTATGCCTAAGCCCAGTCCCCAGTCGTAGATGAATATCGGGTCGAGTATTGCATTGATTACCACTGTAAAGATGGTGGCAATCATTGCCTGTCGTGGTTTTGACGCCGAGCGCAGCACGGCATTCATTCCGAAATAAAGATGCGTGAAGACATTTCCTGCGAGAATAATCTGCATGTATTCACGTGCGTAAGGCAGTGTCTGCTCGCTGGCTCCGAAGAATATAAGGATAGGGTCGAGGAAAATGATACAGGTAATGGCAAACAACAAACCGATAATTATGTTCAGTGTGATATTGTTGCCGAATATTTTTTGTGCAACGGAATAGTCTTTCTGTCCTAAGCGCACGCTGATGAGTGTTGATGAACCTACGCCAATTGCGGCTCCGAAGGCGCCCGACAGGTTCATGAATGGAAATGTGATGGCAAGTCCGCTGATAGCCAAAGGTCCGATACCCTTACCGATGAATATCGAGTCCACCATATTATATAATGATGCCGCGGTCATGGCAATAATAGCCGGTATGGCATAGTGCAAAAGCAGACTGCCTACTGGCTTTGTACCTAATTCTAATGTTGCTTTCTTGTTGTCCAAAATAATGCGTTTTTTTAACCCGAATCTGTCATTAGGACGCATATGCTTAGATTTGTTATTACCGTCATGCTTCCTTACTGCTTTCATCCGCTTGCCGATATCTGCACTGCAATTACATCTCGCCGTAGCCCGCTACGCCTTCGATGAAACGACAGCACATCTGTTCAACAATCGAACACAATCAGTCAAGGACTCTAATAACCGATTGGGGGTTAATTTTGCTAATTGTGCAAAGATACAAAAGAAAATTTGCTTTTCCAAGGGAAAAATACAAATTGCTCTCTGTTTTCGGCGAAAAATAGACCTATGTTATTGCCTGTTACGATTTTTAGTATTACTTTTGCAGTGTTATGAATACTCTTAGTCTCTTTGAACTGACTTCGATGGTCAGTATAGTTGTTGCAGAGTCGCTGCCCGAACAATATTGGGTGGAGGCGGAAGTGATGAGTGTTCAGGAGCGAAACGGACATTGCTTCATGCAGTTTGTGCAGAAAGATATGCTTGGTGCTACTCCTGTGGCGCAGGCTTCGGCTAAATGCTGGCGCTCACAATGGATGCCGGTCGCGGCAAAGTTTCAGCGAGTGACGGGTAGCCCCGTGTCTCAGGGGATGCACATTCTTGCACGTGTGAAAGTGGAGTTTCATCCTACTTATGGTTTTTCGCTGATTGTTTCCGATATTGACCCAGTCTATACTATGGGTGAAATGGCACGTCGTCGGCAGGAGATTATTCAACAGTTGAAGGACGAGGGTGTGTTTGATTTGCAACGCGAGCTATCGTTGCCGCTGTTCTGCCAACGCATTGCGGTCGTCTCTTCGCCGGCTGCTGCCGGATATGGCGACTTCTGTAATCAATTGGAGAACAACGAATATGGTTTTCATTTTGATGTGACGCTTTTTCCTGCGGTAATGCAGGGCGAACAGGTTGAACGGACGGTGTGCGACGCTCTTGACAGTATTTACAATGTGGTTTCTGAAGCACCGGCATTGTCAGACGCCACGTGTTTTGATTGTGTGGTCATAATACGCGGTGGCGGTGCTGTGGCAGATATGAGCGGATTCGATACGCTCAGGCTTGCAGAAAATGTGGCAAATTTTCCTTTGCCTGTCATAACCGGTATAGGTCATGACCGCGATGAGAGTATTCTTGATATGGTGAGCTGTCGGAAAGTGAAGACCCCTACGGCTGCAGCGGCTCTGCTCATTGACCGTTTGGCTACGGTGCTGAGGAGGATAGAAGATGCACAGTCGATGATTCTCAGCTCTGTGTCGCTTGCAGTGGAGAGGCAGAAGAAGCATGTGGATGTGTTGTCGGAGCGTATCGTTAGCAATGTGACCTTGCATAAGACTCGTGAGCAGAACCTTTTGGAGCGTCTTTTTATAACCCTTACAAATGCGGTGTCAGGACGAATGCTGCGCGATAGGCATCAGCTTGATATACTTGAACGACGACTTGAGGCAATGGACCCGGAAATTTTGCTTAAACGTGGTTTTTCAATGACTTTGCATAATGGGCATATAGTAAAAGACTCATCGCAGTTGAAGCCTGGTGAAGAGATTGAAACCGTCTTGGCAAAAGGTAAGGTGAAGTCGATAGTCAGATAGAATATTAAAAACAAAAGAAATGAATATGAAGAAAGAAATCAAATACGAGGACGCTCTCCACGAGCTGGAAGAGATATCACGGAATATGGAATCGGGTGAGTATGATGTTGATGAACTTGCGACGCAGTTGAAGAAAGCTCAAAAGCTGATAAAGCTCTGCAGAGACAAACTTACAAAAACCGATCAGGAGATACAGAAGATTCTCAGCGAAGAGAAGTAAGTCGTGCTATAATAGTATTATAGGGCTATCTATGGCAGAAAACCATTTCTTCTGTATGAAAAGTAAAAATTATTCATCATTTATTCCGGTTTTATTTTTTGCTGAAATAGAAATTAAATAAT
>CAJPPF010000037.1 GCA_905372445.1 uncultured Prevotella sp.
AAATTATACTATATCAAGTGTACTTGATGAAGACTGGAATCAAGAATGGGAATCAATTGGTTTTGAGCCAATAGACATCGATGAAAAACTCATGGTCTTCGATGCACGCAAATCCCTACCCCTCCTTGACCGTCCTATTTCTATAGGAATTGAAGCAAAAAATGCTTTTGGTACAGGAACACATGAGACAACCCGCATGATTCTGTCGCAGCTTTTAAACACCGTGGTAGACAAGAAACGTGTACTGGACTGTGGCTGTGGAACAGGAATTCTCAGTATCGCGGCATCAAAGCTTGGTGCAGAAGAAGTCGTTGCATACGACATAGATGAATGGAGCGTAAAGAATACGAACCACAATGCTGTGCTCAATGGCGTGAGTAATGTGAGTGTGATGGAAGGTGACGTATCTGTACTGTCACATATAAGTGGGGTGTTTGATATTGTCTTGACAAACATAAACAGAAACATAATCCTTGAGGATTTGCCAAAATTCAAGGAGGTTATGAATATTGGTGCCACAATCATCCTAAGCGGATTCTATACGGAAGATGCAGGAATGATAATGGAAAAGGCTCTCGAAACAGGTCTTTCCGAGATAACAAGAAAGACTGATAACAACTGGTGTATGCTGGTATTAAAAGCTTGACAATCACAACTATTTTATAGCCAGTTGCCTTAAATCGTAGTAAGAACCATTATATATATTGAAATCAACGTAGCCTTTAATACCTGGAAGACGTCCGGCATCAGTATGTTGCCAGAATTTCCACTCTCCTTTATACTGCACCTTGTTGACATAATAATGTGCTATCCAATAAGGATAATCGTCAAATACGGGCGCAGAAAGGTAATTCTCCTTAAATTTATGATAGGTGTATATTATTGGTTTTACATGATAACGATCCTCAACAATATGTAGCCATGTTAGCACGTCACGTTGAAAATCTTCAGTTGAAACATCTTTAGGCTTATGTTCAATGTCAAGGACCGGTGGCAGATCACCTGTCTCGAGACGCACATTATCCAAAAAGAAATAAGCCTGATTACGAGCTGAAGATTTATTACTCCAAAAATGATAAGCACCACGCAAGAAACCATATTCACGTGCTTGATAGAAATTGTCCTGAAAAAGAGGATCAAGCTTCGTGCTGCCTTCTGTAGCCTTAATCATCACAAAACGGACCGGACACCCCTCAATCATTCCACCCCTAAGTCGTTCCCAATCTATCTTACCTTGATAATGACTGATATCTATGCCTTGAATTTCATAACCTTCAGGATATTTTGCATCTCCATATAGAGCACGCCATCGAAATCCTGTAGGCGAAACAAAGAAATAATAGAAACCGAATATATACAAGATAGTCATAAAAATACCTCCCAACCACAAATAGCGATTGGAAATCTTACGTTTGCGGCGGGAGGCGTTTTTATGTTTTGACATCTAAATAATGAAATTGTAATTACTTAGATTGCTCAAGTGCCAGTGTCTTTGTTGTCTGATCGCATACTTCTGTTGGTCCCCAATATTGGATTGGACCTGGATAGATATAGCATGTATTCTTAGCCCACTCCTCGCGCTTTGAAGCGAAGAACTTGTAAGGAGCACCTTCAAGTTCAACAAGAGCCTTACGAATAACAGGCTTCATGGCACCATTACGCCGCTCCATATTCATCATCATTGTAATTGGAACACCACCAGCGATCCACTCTTCTGCAGGGGCTGTTGTGTTCTTGATTACTGACATGTAGCCAGTCTTGTCATTTGCAATGAGGCGTGACGCATTGAAACCAAGTGAGTAGCAGTAGTCTGCATCGTAGTTTGAAGGAGCAGCACAACGTCCCTCATAGCCAAAGAAGTGATGCTGAGCAGCAAACTTGCCATTATATTTGCCCTCTTCCTTCCAAGTGTCAAGTTTTGCAGCAACCATTGCAGAAAGAAGCTTCTCCGTCTCAATGAGTGATACCTGAACATTACCATGTGGGTCGCGGTCAAGACAAAGCTGGCGCTCTACATCCTTTGGAAGTGATTCGAGGATCGCAAGATTCTCCGGGAGAATATGGCTTTTTACGTATGCAACCTGTTCGTCCTTTGAAGCAAATTCGCGACTTTCGCCTGTTGCCGGATCTGTAAGAACCTCGTTAAGTTCTGCAATAAGTTTCTTGATAGCAGGAATGAACTCAATAAGTCCTTCAGGAATAAGCACAGTACCGAAGTCGTTGCCAACAGCTGCGCGGTCAGCAACAATCTTTGCAATATAAGTAACTACATCGTCGAGTGACATTGACTTCTGCTCGATCTCCTCAGAGATGAGACATACGTTTGGTTGTGTCTCAAGAGCACACTCAAGGGCAATATGAGATGCCGAACGTCCCATGAGCTTAATGAAGTGCCAGTATTTACGAGCAGAGTTACAGTCGCGCTGTATGTTGCCGATAAGTTCTGCATATGTCTTACAAGCAGTGTCGAAACCAAAAGATGTCTCTATCTGTTCATTCTTAAGATCACCGTCGATAGTCTTTGGACAACCGATAACCTGTACTCCGTAATTCTTAGCGGCATAGTACTCAGCGAGTACACATGCATTTGTATTTGAGTCGTCACCACCTATAATAACCAGTGCCTTGATGTTGAGCTTACGTAAAATCTCAATGCCAGACTCAAACTGTGACTCCTTTTCAAGCTTTGTACGACCAGAACCGATAATATCAAAACCACCTGTATTACGATACTCGTCGATAAACTCATCATTGAACTCTACATACTTATGGTCAACAAGACCACCAGGTCCCATGAGGAATCCGTAGAGTTTACTGTTAGCATTAAGTGACTTCACACCATCGTAAAGACCGGAAATAACATTATGACCGCCGGGAGCCTGACCACCAGAAAGAATAATACCTACATTTAAGGCGTCGAGAGATTTTGCCTCACCGGGCTCGAATGTGATAACCGGCATGCCGTAGGTGTTAGGGAACATAGTCTTGATTTCGTCCTGATTACCTACACTCTGTGTTGGTGCTCCTTCAACAGCCACAACAGAGCCTTGAAGTGCCTTAGGAAGCTTTGGCTGATACGCAGCACGTGCTTTCTGCAATTCGCTTGTTTTCATCTTAATTGAATTTGTTTGTTATGTCGAATATTTATTATCCTAATCTTATCTGCAAAAGTACACAAAATCATTGAGATATGGAAAGAAAATAAAAAGAATCATGCGTTGGCGAACATTTTTCCGTGTTTTTGTTCGCCTTTCGGCTTTTTTTTATACCTTTGGCATTATAATTATTTACCAAACAAAACAATAAAGGATAATACTATGGCTAATAAAAGAGATTTGAAGCGCAGTTTGAATTACGTCAGTAGTACACTTTTTGCAGAATGTGTAGCGGCATACCTGTCAACAGAGAAGGAAAACAGCTCAGTTGTAGATGACACATTGACATGTATTATCAAAACACACAGCGACTTTATCCGACGTGTTTCGCATCAGGAACCAGGAATGACGCCAAAGAAATTCTACAAGAGATTGGTTGATGATTTCAACAAGCAGATTATGGAACTAATTGACCAGATACAGGAAATTTAAATTAAACATGACCATTAGAAATATCAGCAAGTGGATATTATACCATAAACTTGGTTGGACAAAGAATATCACCGAGTCTCATCCCGACAAATGCATCATCTGCCTTGCTCCACATACAAGCAACATAGACTTTCTGATAGGACAGTTATATATGAGGGCAGAAGGCTTCAAAGCTAACTTTCTTATGAAGAAGGAATGGTTTTTCTGGCCATTAGGAGTCTTTGCAAGGAAGATCGGCGGAATACCTGTATATCGTACAAAGCAAACAAATATGACGAAACGACTTGCCGAAGTGGCGAGACATAGAGACATATTCCATCTAACCATAACTCCCGAAGGAACACGGTCACTTAATTCTGACTGGAAGAAAGGATTTTACTATATTGCTCTGGAAGCTGACATTCCGATATTGCTCTATGCCGTTGACTACGAAAAGAAGAACATCCAGTGCACCAAGACTATTATTCCTTCAGGTGATATTGAGGCTGATATGAAAGAAATAAAAGCATATTATAAAGGATTCAAAGGAAGACATCCTGAGAAATTCTCAACAGGAAAATCATAGTGATAAAACTATACACATTATTTTTATACATGACCGTATGTCTGTGTGCCTCTGCTCAAAGCATTCAGAACATTTGGGGGGCATGGGGCAATATCGATAGTGATATAGCTCCATGGGTTCGTAATACATCACGCCCCAACACAATTAAAGCAGGACTTGACGGAAGACATATATCACTTTGGGCAAGTCATGGAAGATACTACGACCAGGATAAAGGATTTTGGAAATGGCAACGTCCAAATCTTTTCGGAACGACAGAAGATTTGTTCACACAGACTATTGTAATACCATACCTTATTCCAATGCTTGAGAATGCAGGTTGTTATGTATTCACACCAAGAGAACGCGACTGGCAGAAGCAGGAGTGTATCGTAGACAACGACTTCTGCTACCCAGGAGGAACACTAATGACATTAAACGATAGAAAGCATGATGTTCTACTTACAGGATTTAAGATGCACGACGGAGTGTATATTGATGGAGAAAATCCGTTTACAGCAGGAACAGCATTAAGCGTAAAGACAACAAAAAGGAATCCAACAGAGTATCGTTTTATTCCATATATAAAAGAAGGTGGACGATTTGCTGTATATATCAGTTATCCTCGTGTTGAGAATGCAGTAGACGATGTTCAATACATAGTCCGCCACAAAGGTGTATCGACAACATTTTCCGTAAACCAGACAATAGGCTATGGCACATGGGTGTATCTTGGGACCTTCGACTTCGACGCAGTGGATAACGGAGAAACATCTGACGACAACTGTGTTATAGTCCTTAATCAATCTCGTCATAAAGGCAATATCGGTATTGATGCTATCCGTTTTGGTGGTGGCATGGGTAATATTCAGCGGTTTGGAGAGACGAGTGGTATGCCCCGAGCTCTTGAAGGTGCACGATATTATTGTCAATGGGCAGGTGCTCCATACAGCGTATATAGCGATAAAGGAGGGGAAAATGATTACGGAGATGATATCAACGCTCGTTCATTGATGACCAACTGGCTTGGTGGCGGTTCATGCTATATGCCAACTGTCAATGGTCTTGGTGTTCCTTTTGAGTTGACTTTAGCCATTCATAGCGATGCGGGATATCACACTGATGGAAAATCTATTTACGGTTCATTGGCTATAGCAACAACAAATTTCAACGAAGGAATGCTGTCGTCAGGTGTGTCAAGAAGTGTGTCGTTTGAATTGGCTTCCCGGTTGCTTAACAATATCAATAATGATATGACTCGTGAGTTCGGTGTCTGGGGCAAACGCTATCTTTGGGATCGCAACTATTCTGAGACACGCCTGCCAGAGATACCCTCTGCTATCATAGAGACTTTATCGCATCAGAGTTTCCCTGATATGAAAATAGGGCAACATCCTCTCGGCAAATTTGCAATAGCACGAAGCATATACAAGACTATCCTGCGCTACATATCTGATATGCATGGAAAGAAATGTGTTGTCGCTCCTCTTGCTCCTACCGATTTCCGCATTAGAATAATCGATCGGAACAGAATAGAATTACAATGGACAGGAATAAACGACCCCAAAGAAAGTTCTGCTGCTCCAACATCATACAATATATATACGGCTATCGATGATCGTGACTTTGACAATGGTCAAAACATATCATCAACAGGTGCTGTCATGACACTTGAACCTGGTATACAGTACAACTTCCGTATTACAGCATGCAACGATGGTGGCGAGAGTTTCTCAACCGAAATCCTCTCTGCATACATAGCTCCAAATGCCACCGACAACATCTTAGTGGTCAACGGTTTCCAACGACTATCCGCCCCATACATTGTCGACAATGCCATACAGCAGGGCTTCGACATTGCCGCAGACGAAGGTGTTCAACGCGGTTTATATCCAGGCTGGGCAGGAAAACAGACCTCTTTTGATATTGCAATGATGGGCAATGATGGCGAACAGGGACTTGGATATGGTGATAATGAAATGGCAGGGAAGTTCATTGCAGGAAACGATTTCAACTATGTCGTAGAGCACACACGTGCTATAGCATCGACAAAACGCTATTCTGTTGTCAGCTGCTCATCAACTGCGCTTAACAACAACCTCGTTAACCTTAATGACTATAGGCTTGTTGATATAGCATTTGGACTTCAGAAGGACGACTCACAGTTAGGTCAGTACTATAAGACATTCACATCCTCAATGCGTAAACAAATAAGTGACTACACATTACACGGAGGGGCATTGCTTGTCAGTGGATCTTTCCTTGGTAGCGATATGCAACAACGTGAAGAGCAGGAGTTTATGGCAAACATTCTAAAGGTTAGATACGGTATTACTGATTCCTTCATAAATAGTGAAACCATCAACGGACTTGGTATACAGTTTCCTATATATCGCACTCTAAACGATAAGCATTATTCTGCAACTCATCCACAGATTCTCACACCTGTAGAAGGTGCCATCTGTGCTATGCAGTATTCCGACGGAACAAGTGCCGCTGTAGGTTATAAGGACAGATATTCAACATTCACCATGGGATTCCCATTCGAATGTATTAAAGATAAAGCCACTCAGAATAAGATAATGCAAGGCATTCTTGCATATCTCTTGGATAAATAATTTAATTCATATAAGTTATGGAAATCAAAGCTAATGCAAAAGGTAGCCGTTTTATAGAGGTTACAGAACAGCATCTTGAGACAATCAAGGAGTATTCTCTCTTTCACGACCTCGTAGGAAGTGACGGATATATTGATGACACTACTTTAGAAAAGCTACAGCACAATGTCCGTTCGTTACTTGAGGACGGTAGAGACACTGACAAGAATCTTCTGGATCTCTGTTTTGACGTTGTCTATCATCGTGATATGAAGGCATTAGGTCTGCGCAATCTTATGCTTCTCTATATCAGTTTTAACGATGAGAATGCTATGGAGATGGATCTGGATGGATTCTCTTCAGAGGATTTGCTTATTGAGGCAGAAGAAAGAAACGTGGAATAAATGGAGTATCGCTTATCGGATTTCCTGCCGACAACGAAAAAATAATGTGAACTCAGAGGATAGGATGAACTTGATGTCATACTGTTCTCTGGTGATGCTTATGTTGACCATCCGCCTTGTAAAAAACTATACCCAGATATGGCAGCGTACAACACAGCGTATGAGGAAAGCCTAAAGTAACACACAAAACAAGGAAAGCAAAAGATAACCGTAAGTCATTAAATCTAAACTTCTCACTCAGAAAAAAAAATCACATATGAATAATCTCAATACACTACTGCCTCAGTTAGCAGAGCGCTACGAGACAGCAGCATTTATACTCGACGACCCGTCACAATTCATGCATCGCTATAAAGCTCCGAAACATCAGGAACGGGCTGCGTTCATAGCTGCTGCGCTAAGTTATGGATCGCGCAAACAGTTCATACCACGCATAGACATTCTGTTGCGCGATGACAAAGTGTTAGGTGCGGACAGACCACTTCCTGATAACGATGAGTGTTTTTATCGTCTGCATACCAACCGTATGGTTCGACGATTCATCAATACCATAGACAAGATTGAAGCTTCCTATGGCTCACTCGGTGAGATGATGAGGCATGAAAATATTCACACTTGTCTTGATGCCGTGAAGCTCATTACCGGTTATTTTGCCGCAAATGGCGCGTCTGACCTCATACCAAAGAATACCAGTTCGGCATGCAAACGAGTATGTATGTTCATGCGATGGATGGTGCGTGACAATTCTCCTGTCGACCTCGGACTGTGGAGCGACCAGATTGACAAATCAACACTTATCATGCCAATGGACACTCACGTGCTTCAGGAGGCTCTGCGCTTAGGACTTATTAAGAGTAAGACAGGTTCAATGGCTACGGCTATCAAACTGTCGAACCGTCTGAAAGAGATTTTCCCTGATGATCCTACAAAAGCAGATTTTGCTCTGTTTGGTTTAGGTGTTGACGAAGCTGCAAATGAAGAGAAAACAACAGTTTAAAAATTAAATTTCCTATGATAATAAATAAAGCTCAATTCACAATCTCAGCACCACGTGTATCGATGTGTCCGAAAGAAGATAAGCCCGAGTATGCTTTTATCGGTCGAAGTAATGTCGGAAAGTCATCACTCATAAACATGCTATGCGAACGAAAAGGTTTGGCAAAGACTTCTGCCACACCTGGTAAAACACTGCTGATAAATCATTTCTTCATAGAAAGTACAACAGAGAAAGGCGAAAAGAACGAGTGGTATCTTGTAGACCTTCCCGGTTATGGTTTTGCAAAACGTAGCAAATCCATACAGCAACAACTTGAGCAGATGATATCAAGTTATATTCTGCAACGCAAGCAACTGGTCAATGTGTTCGTCCTAATCGACGTCAGGCATGAGCAGCAGAAGATTGACCGTGAATTCATCGACTGGCTTGGCATGAGTGGCATTCCTTTCTCCATTGTATTTACAAAAGCTGATAAAATTGGAATGCCGAAAGCGAAAGCTAATGCAGAGGCTTGGATGAAACAACTGGAAGATGGATGGGAAGAAATGCCACCTTATATAATAACATCATCAGAAAAGCGTCAAGGTCGTGACGAGATGTTGGATTATATAGAGAAATACATGAATACAAACGAAGAATAAACACACAATAACAAGATAAATGATACCATATCTCGACGTACAGAATCTGACAAAAAGTTTTGGCGCTCAGGTGCTGTTCCGTGACTTATGTTTCAGCATCGGTGAGGGACAGCGCGTAGGACTTATTGCAAAGAACGGAACAGGAAAATCCACTCTGATGAAGATCCTTATCGGAGAAGAAGGCTACGACGAAGGGACAATCATATATCGTAAGGATATCAGTAAGGGATTCCTTACGCAAACACCGTCTTTCGACCCAGAAGAGAGTGTTCTCGACGCTTGCTTCAATCATGAGGGTAACAACGAGAAGATTCTTCGCGCAAAACAGATTCTGACACAGTTGAAGATAACCAACCTTGAGCAACCGATGAAGCAACTGTCCGGTGGTCAGCAGAAACGTGTGGCATTGGCAAATGTGCTTATCAATGAACCCGATTTTCTCATGCTCGACGAACCGACAAACCATCTTGACCTTGATATGATAATCTGGCTTGAAGGCTATTTGCAACGAGGCAATAAGACACTGTTAATGGTAACACACGACCGTTATTTTCTTGATCGTATATGCGATACCATACTTGAACTTGACCAACATTCGATGTTTACATATCGTGGTAACTATGCCTATTATCTAGAAAAGCGTCAGCAACGTATCGACGCTCAGCGTTCAGAGATTGCACGCGCCATGAATCTCTATCGCAACGAGCTTGACTGGATGCGCCGTCAACCTCAGGCACGAGGACATAAAGCAAAATATCGCGAAGATGCTTTCTATGAACTGGAGCGAGTGGCGAAGCAACGCATAGAGGAACGACAGATGCGACTAAAGGCGTCAAAGGTGTATATAGGAAGTAAAATCTTCGAGTGTCAGTATGTCACTAAAGTGTTCAGCGACGTACAACCGGAGAAAGTCATACTAAAAGATTTCTATTATAACTTCGCACGCTTTGAGAAAATGGGTATTGTCGGGAACAATGGAACGGGGAAATCTACATTCATAAAACTTCTCTTAGGTCTTGTTCAACCGGATTCAGGGAAGTTCGATATAGGCGAAACCGTTAATTTTGGCTATTTCTCTCAGGAAGGATTGAAGTTCGATGAGAATCAGAAGGTAATTGACATAATAACCGATATAGCCGATTATATTAACTTTGGCGGAGGACAAAAGATGTCGGCATCGCAGTTCCTGCAGTATTTCCTCTTTACACCCGACCAGCAGCACAACTTCGTGTATAAACTCTCTGGAGGTGAGAAACGCAAGTTATATCTCTGCACGGTGCTGATGAATAACCCAAACTTCCTCATACTTGATGAGCCTACTAACGACCTTGACATACAAACCCTTCAGGTTCTCGAGGAGTATCTACAGGATTTCCCCGGTTGCGTGATTGTTGTGTCACACGACCGTTACTTCATGGATAAGGTCGTAGACCACCTTCTCGTCTTTAATGGCGAAGGACAGATCAGAGACTTCCCCGGCAACTACACTCAATATCGCGAGTATTCAGCACTGGAGTCAAAGGAAATTGCAAAAGAGAAGACTGTAAGCAAACCGACAGTAACAAAGAAAGCCTATCGTAATGACACCCGCCGTCATCTGACATATAAGGAAAAGCTGGAATTTGAACAACTTGAGAAAGATATCGAACGTCTTGAAACAGAGAAGAAAGAAATTGAAGATGCGCTCTGCAGCGGAACTCTAAGTGTCGACAATATTACAGAGAAAAGTATTCGTCTTCCATTGCTGACAGACGAACTTGACGAGAAATCCATGCGTTGGTTAGAATTAAGTGAATTTGCGTAAGTTCTCAATTACATATTGCCTGCGACAGAAAATATCGATAGCAATAATTCAAAAACAAACATTGGTATCCGGTAAACAAATTATAGCGATGAATCAAGTAGGATGAAACGTGTAGTGGCGTGATTTATTACGCTTAAGCAATCCTCTGGGAAACAGGCAATCCGGCAGGTGTAGGGGTGTGATTTATCACGTTCCGTCTCTCTATGTGAAAGCAAATAATCTCTCCAATGCTCGAGCAATAAGTCCAACACACTGGGTGAAACGTGATAAATCACGCCTCTACGATAGATGCGAATAAAGTCAACAAAAAGGCTGTTCTGACCACAAATACAGCCGATATTTGTCGACGCATTGTCGTTCGGTAACAAAAATGCTTGTTTTGGCTATTACGAATAAAATACTGATAATCAGTGTAATAGACCTGTTTTAATGAAGACAAAAATACGAATCAGTTTCAAGAACCGCCGTTTCTTATGCCTAATACCGCCGCTTCTTGCCGATAAAACCGTCCTTTTCAGCGTAAAGAACCGTCGTTTTTTCCGATAAAAGCACGAAATTAAGCTTGTTTTAGCTTTTGTCGGTTCTCAAAGATGCTGTTTTATGCCATGCGGACTTGGCAAATCATCATTGTTGGTTTTCTATTTTGTGAAAAATCGCAAAGGTGAATTTTCTTTACGATACGTGAGATTATTAACTTCGATAAGACTTTTCTTATCCCGAACTCACGTATAATATTGATTGTCTTTGGGGAGTTATTCAAAGGAAAGTTTGCCGAGACGTTGTTGTAGTTGTTCTGCCATGCTTTCACGAATAGCAAGTTTGATTGTGCAGGTATTATCGAATGTCTGGTCAACAACGCGTGGATTAAGTTCTTTTACTACCTTCATAACGCCATTAATCATAGAATACGGAAAAGAAAATTCAATGAGACTTTCGACAATGCGCTCCTCAATCTCTGCATTGTTTAGTGCGTCAATGGTTGCTTCACGATAAGCTACTATCAACCCGCTTGTACCAAGATTAACTCCTCCATAGTATCTTACCACAAATACAACTATGTCAGTAAGTTCGTGGCTAAGCATCTGACCATATATAGGTTTTCCTGCCGTTGATGATGGTTCTCCGTCATCATTCATGCGGAAATCCTCGCCCGCCGGACCTAATCTATAAGCCCAACAAATATGGCGGGCATCGTAATATTTCTTACGATACCCTGCCAATAGTATTTTCACTTCCTCGGCTGACTCCACATGATGTGCAAAAGCATAGAATTTGCTTCGTTTATCTGTGTAATAGCCTTCAGCATTGTTATTTATAGTCTTGTAACTATCCAAATGCTTTTATCAGTCAAGTTTATGTATTACAAGTCCCGAGCGAAGCTTCGGTTCAAACCATGTAGCCTTTGGAGGCATGATATTTCCACTGTCGGCTATATCCATAATCTGTTTCATTGATACAGGATACAATGCCAAAGCAGCACGCATCTCACCACTGTCTACACGACGCTTCAGTTCACCAAGACCTCGAAGACCGCCAACAAAGTCAATTCGTTTTGAAGAGCGCAAATCGCCGAGAGCAAGGATATCCTGAAGAATGAGGCGGGAAGAGATGTCAACATCAAGCACACCGATAGGGTCGCTGTCATCGAAAGTACCAGGCTTAGCATTCAACGCATACCACTCGCCATCAAGATACAAACTGAATTCATGAGGCTTTGCCGGACGATACTCGTCAGCACCTTTCTTCTCAATATAGAAATTTACAGATAATTTTCCCAAAAACTGCTCAGACGTATTGCCATTGAGATCCTTCAGCACACGGTTGTAGTCGAGTATTGTGAGCTGAGAAGCCTGAAAAGCTACAGCCATAAAGAAATTGTACTCCTCGTCGCCATTATGATGAGGATTCTTTGCCGCACGCTCCGCACCTACAAGAGCTGCTGCCGCAGAGCGATGATGCCCATCAGCAATGTATAGAGCCGGCATTTTAGCAAACTCATCCGTGATAGTACGTATATCATTAACATCGTCAACAACCCAGAACTTATGTCCGAATCCGTCAATCGGTGCTATGAAATCATACTCTGGCTCTGTCTTGGCATAGCGCATAATAAGGTCGTTGAGAACTTTATTATCCGGATAAGCAAAGAATACAGGCTCAATGTTTGCATTATTAACACGAACATGCTTCATGCGGTCTTCTTCCTTATCGCGACGAGTAAGCTCATGCTTCTTTATAACGCCTGACTTATAGTCGTCTTGATGGGCACCGATGACAAGACCATACTGTGTCTTCTCCAAGCCATTATTTGCAGGCAGACATGATGTCTGTGCATAGATATAATAACACTCTTGCTTATCCTGTACAAGCCAGCCTTTATCCTGGAACATCTGGAACTGGTGTGCAGCCTCTTCATAAACCTTCGGATCGTACTCTGAAGTGCCAGGTTCGAAGTTAATCTCTGGCTTAATAATATGGTATAGCGACTTTTCATTGTCGCCAGCCTCTATACGTGCCTCGTCTGACTCGAGGACATCATAAGGACGAGACTCTACCTGCTCAACAAGTTCTCTTGGCGGACGAACGCCTTTGAAAGGTTTTATTCTTGCCATTGCGCTCTCCCTTTATTTATTAACCTGAAACTTTGTGCAACCATCTGCAAAGAAAGCATTGATCTGCTTAGCAGCAGCTATACCGGCATTAATATTTGCCTCTGCAGTCTGAGCACCCATTTTCTTAGGTGTAGAGAAATAACGACCGTCGAAAGACTTGAACTCTTCGTGAGCATCAGGCATGATATCGGTTATATACTTTAAATCAGTACGTTCTGCCATGAGTTTGATGAGACCAGCCTCATCAATAACCTCCTTACGGGCTGTATTGATAATAATGCCACCCTTACGCAGCTTACCGCACAAATCGTAGTTTATGCTATTCTTTGTCTCTGCAGTAGCAGGTATATGGAGGCTGACGATATCGCACTGTTCAAAGAGTTCTGTCTGTGAAGATGCAGCCTTTACACCTGCAGCCTCAATGACATCTGCTGGACAATAAGCATCATAAGCCATGACCTCCATACCGAAGCCCTTAGCGATTCGAGCCACATTGCGTCCCACATTTCCGAAAGCAAGAATTCCGAGTCTCTTTCCCATCAGTTCAGTTCCTGCCTTACCATTGTAGAAATTACGCACTGTGAAAACAAGCATACCAAGCACAAGTTCTGCAACAGCATTGGAGTTCTGTCCCGGCGTATTCTCTGCAACTATATTATGTGATGTTGCTGCAGCAAGATCAATATTATCGTAACCTGCACCGGCACGGACAATAATTTTCAGTTTTTTTGCAGCATCGAGCACTTCAGCATCTGCCTTATCAGAACGAATAATCATCGCATCAACATCGGCTACAGCCTTGAGCAACTGGGCTTTTTCTGTATATTTTTCAAGAAGCACGAGTTCGTGTCCTGCACTTTCAATTTCTTTACGAATGCCATCAACAGCAACGGCAGCAAAAGGTTTTTCTGTTGCGATTAATACTTTCATATCATTAAGGAATTAAAAAAGCCGGTTCTCCCGAACACAGGAAAAACCGGATATAATTAATGTTTTGCCTCAAATTCCTGCATGCACTTTACAAGAGCCTCAACAGCCTCCTGTGAACATGCATTATATAAAGATGCACGGAAACCACCTACAGAGCGATGTCCCTTGATACCAACCATACCACACTCAGTAGCATATTTCATGAAGTCAGCCTCAAGTTCTTTGTACTCCTCATTCATAACGAAGCATACGTTCATGACAGAGCGGTCTTCCTTAGCAGCTGTACCGACAAAGAGTTTGTTACGATCGATCTCTGCATAAAGAGTTTCAGCCTTTTTCTTGTTGCGACGCTGCATTTCCTCCACACCGCCTATTGACTTAACCCATTTTAAAGTCTCGTGCATAACGAATATAGGCAATACCGGAGGAGTATTGAACTGTGATATGTTCTTTGCCTCCGCAGCAGCATGAGTACGGTAATCTACCATTGAAGGCAGAGGATTCATGTACTGACGGTCAGTAATTTGACCAAGAAGGTCACGACGAACAATAACAAAGGTGACACCTGCAGGCCCTACATTCTTCTGAGCTCCTCCATAGATGAGACCATACTTACGCACATCAACAGGACGGCTCATAATATCTGATGACATATCAGCTACAAGAGTCACTGGGCAGTCAATGTCATGTTTGATCTCTGTACCATAGATAGTGTTGTTAGTTGTAATGTGGAAATAGTCTGCATCGGCAGGAATGGTGTAACCTTTAGGGATATAGGTATATGTCTTATCCTCCGAAGAAGCAACAATCTCTACCTCACCGAAGTTCTTTGCTTCCTTGGCTGCTTTCTTTGCCCATACACCAGTCTGCAAATAAGCAGCCTTTTTCTTGAGCAAGTTTGCCGGAATAGTAAAGAACTGGGTACTTGCACCACCGCCAAGGAATAAAACTTCATACTCCTCTGGGATGTCAAGAAGCTCACGCCACAGCTGACGAGTCTCAGCCATAACTCTCTCCCAACCAGGTGTACGGTGAGAGATTTCCATCAAACCAATACCTGTACCGTCGAAATCACGGATTGAATTAATAGTTGATTCAACTGCCTCCTTAGGAAGGATGCATGGACCAGCATTGAAATTGTACTTTTTCATATCAACTTGTTAATAGATTTATTTCGGTAGCAAATATAGATATTAATTTTGAATTACCAAAATATAATCAAATCTTTTTTCCGATAAAAGCTACTTAACAAATTTATATGTACTATTTCTGTAATGCTTGTTCTATTTCTTCAAATTCATCACCCATGTTAAGAT
>CAJPPF010000038.1 GCA_905372445.1 uncultured Prevotella sp.
GAATACTTCAAGTCATCGGTCGTGAGTGTGAACTTCGGCGTGTGCAACGGCTCGTCGGCGAAGGCATCGACCCCACCACAGGCGAAGCCACATACGAAGAGCAGTTCATGCAAGAATCAATATTCCGGATGCACGCTGTGATAACACGTATACACGAGCTTGCCACCGGCGATGAATACCTCGCTGTCGACATCAACACACTTACGCGAATCATTGACCAGATAATACAGACCACAACGATGCCATTCCACGGCGAACCAGCCGTAAACCTACAGATTATGGGAGTGCTCGAAACGCGAAACCTCGACTTCGACCACGTCTTGATACTCTCATGCAATGAAGGCAATCTGCCTAAGGACGTCAGTTCATCGTCGCTAATACCATATATCGTCCGCAAGGCGCACGGTCTGACGACCGTCGACCATAAGGTAGCCATCTTCGCATATTATTTCTACCGATTGCTGCAGCGCTGCGACGATATTTGCATTTCCTATAACTCATCGACTGAAGACGGGAATACCGGACAGATGAGCCGTTTCATGCTGCAGCTCATGGCAGAGAACGAATACATGTCGCTCAGTCAGCAAAACCTCATCACGCGCCAATCGCCCGCGACGCCACACTCCCGAGCTATTGCGAAAGACGACGATGTGATGAACGCACTCGGGAATGTATCCTCCCTCTCGCCATCGATGATAAACAAGTATCTACGCTGCCCGTTGCAGTTCTATTACGACAAACTGGCGGGGCTGCGCGAGGCTGACGACGAAGACAGCATAGACCCGAGAAACTTCGGTACGATATTCCACGCCGCTGCCGAGCAGATGTATAATAACATCAATCGAAATAGAATAATCACCCCCGATGCAATCAAAGCGCTATTGGACAAGAAAGGCGAGGCTGACATATATCGTTTTGTCGACGAGGCTTTCAAAGAAAAGTTCTTCAACGGCAGGCAGCCACGCTATGACGGCATGCAGACCATCAACCGCGAGGTAATAAAACGTTTCCTCGTGCAACTACTCAGAGCCGACCTCGCACTTGCGCCATTCGAAATCATCGGTCTCGAACAGGACGCATACGAGCATTTGGAGATATGCCTGAAAGACGGAAGCAGGAAAAACATTCTCATAGGCGGAAACATCGACCGGCTGGACTGCATAAACAAGGATTCGTGCGACGGCAATGTAAGTCAGCTCCTGCGAGTTGTCGACTACAAGACCGGACGTTCCGTACCTGATGAACAGTCTTCCGTCGAAGACCTGTTCGACCCAAAGAACATCGACAAGCACAGCGATTACCTTCTGCAGGTGATGCTCTACTCGATGATTGTCAGACATTCGCAAGAGCCTCAGCCGGCACGCGACGACAGACCCTCGTCTGCAGCACTCAACCCACACAACTATCCCGTGAGTCCGGCATTGCTTTATATCCAGCGGTCTGAAAGCGTCAAGAATCCCGTCATCAAGATGGGCAAAGGCAAGGATGCCATGAGAATGGATGATATCATCGATTACGAAACCACATTCCGCACGAGCCTTAACCAGCTGCTGGCAGAGATATTCGATCCTCACACTCCATTCACACCGACACCATATACAAAGCGCTGCGAACGCTGCGCCTACCGCGACCTATGCAAGCGATAATATTTCTGCAGCTCGAATAACACACATACGACATACGTCAAGTAACGAGCCTCTGCGCTATACCATCCAACATCTGACTCCGGTTCCGGATATTTTTCTCACAAATGCCTTCTTTACCTGCGTCGGGCTCTTTGGTGCTTGCCGGCGTAGGGGCATGATTTATCACGTTCCGCAATCTACGGGAATCAGGTAATCCGGCAGGCACTCGCGCAATGGACCCCAGCGCAACAGGCGGAACGTGATGAATCACGTCTCTACGCCGGCAGGGTTCATTTCGCGAGCGTTGGCACAAAAAATTAAGACCCGGACTACACTTTGTGCGTCCGGGTCTTGTTTGTATTTCGACCGTGGCAGGGTATTTACGACCCTGTTTCGGCAAAAGACGGCTTATTCTTCTTCCTGCTCTGCCTCGTGAGCCTTGATGAGCTCGCTTTGAACATCGGTAGGGACGAGCTCATAGCTTGCAAACTTCGTTGAGAATGAAGCGCGACCGCCAGTTAGAGAACTCAGAGCAACAGAATAGTTGCTTAGCTCTTTAAGTGGTATCTTGGCAGCAAGTTTCTGATAGCTACCCTCGGCATCCATGCCCATGATAAGTGCGCGGCGTCCCTGAAGGTCGGACATCACGTCACCCATATAGTCTGAAGGGACGAGGACTTCAAGGTCGTATATAGGCTCAAGAATCTTCGGACCGGCGTTCTTGAATGCTTCTGCAAATGCCTGACGGGCAGCAAGCATGAACGAGAGTTCGTTAGAATCTACCGGATGCATCTTACCGTCATATACGATTACACGTACATCGCGCGCATAAGAGCCTGTCAGCGGACCGCGTTCCATACGCTCCATTACGCCCTTAAGAATGGCAGGCATGAATCGCAAATCAATGGCACCGCCGACAACGGAGTTGAGGAATACGAGCTTGCCGCCCCACTCCAGGTCGATCTCCTCACGGCTCTTGATGTTCATCTTGAACTCCTGTCCGCCGAAGTTGAATACTGTAGGATCAGGCATTCCCTCTGCGTAGGGCTCGACAATAAGGTGTACTTCGCCAAACTGACCTGCACCGCCCGACTGCTTCTTGTGACGATAGTCGGCACGCGCAACCTTTGTAATGGTTTCGCGATATGGAATGCGTGGCTCTTCATACTGAATCTGAAGCTTCTCGTTGTTCTCTAAACGCCATTTCAGCGTGCGCAGATGGAACTCTCCCTGCCCACGAACAATGACCTGACACAATTCCTTTGACTGCTCGACAACCCATGTAGGATCTTCCTGACGCATCTTCTGCAATGCTGCCATCAGCTTCTCGGTCTCACCCTGGTTGACAGCCTTGATAGCACGGGAATAGCGTGCATTTGGATATTTGATGTAGTCGAAACGATGCTCTACGTCCTTTCCGTTGAGAGTATTGCCTGTTTTCACGTCCTTGAGCTTCACGGTGCAGCCTATATCGCCTGCCTTCAGCTCCGGAACCTCAATTCTGTTCTGACCGGCGCATACGTATATTGTTCCGATACGTTCCTTTGAACCACGGTCGGCATTAGTCAAATCGTCGCCACTCTTTACCGTTCCGCTCATCACCTTGAAGTATTGCACCTCGCCGATGTGTGGTTCAACGGCGGTCTTGAAGAAGAATAGCGATGTGCCGGCTTTCGAGTCGGCAGCAACTTCCTCTCCGCGTGTGTTGCGTACCTTTGGCATCTCGTCAACGAAAGGAACGACGTTGCCGAGGAATTCCATCAGGCGGCGTACACCCATGTCGCGACCTGCGTCGACACAGAAGACGGGGAACATGGAACGTGTCTCCAAACCAAGACGTATGCCCTTGCGGAGCTCATCCTCGGTAAGCGGCTCTTCCATGAAGAACTTCTCCATCAGTGTCTCGTCATTCTCTGCTGCAGCTTCTACAAGAGCCTGGTGCAGTGCCATTGCCTTGTCCATCTCTTCGGCAGGGATATCCTCGATCGTTGGGACACCACCGTCAGGACCCCACGAATATTTCTTCATCAGAAGGACGTCGATGAGTGAGTTGAACTCAGGTCCTTCATTCAAAGGGTACTGTATCTGTACAACCTTTGAACCAAAGCTCTCGCGCAGACGTTCTACGCTCATCGTGTAATCACACTTCTCGGCGTCAAGTTGGTTGATAAGGAATATAACCGGTTTGTTGAGCTTCTCAGTGTAACGGAAATGATTCATCGTACCGACTTCAGGACCTACCTGCCCATTGATGAGCAGAATAGCTGTATCGGTAACGTGCAAGGCTGTCAATGCCTGTCCGATAAAATCATCAGCACCAGGGCAGTCAATGATATTTAGCTTCTTGCCATTGAACTCTGTGTGGAACACTGTTGAGAACACAGAATATCCATACTCGTGCTCTACAGGGAAATAGTCGCTGACCGTATTATGCTGAGTTATACGACCGCGACGCTTAATGACGCCGGCTTCAAAAAGGAGCGACTCGGTAAGTGTGGTCTTACCAGAACCATCATTGCCCAACAAGGCAATGTTTTTGATTTCTTCAGTTTGATAAACTTTCATAACTGTTTATAGGTTTATAAGTTAATCTTAGGTCTTTAGATTGAAAAAGGGGCAATTTTCATGCCACCTGTTTTCAGCCGTCTAAGTTAGATAAAAAACACGAAATCACCAAAAGAATTAATGGAAAAACTACGGAAAGATGAAAGATATTAGTAATTTTGCAGCCGTAGATAACTTCTTCTCATTATAAATGGCTGGCATATACATACACATCCCATTCTGTAAGACACGCTGCATTTACTGCGGATTCTATTCAACGACATATAATGACATTCAGTCACGATATGTCGATGCTGTGCTTAAAGAACTGGAACTGCGTAGTGATTACATTAATGAACCGATAGAGACAATCTACCTCGGAGGCGGCACGCCAAGTCAGTTGCATTTTGACCTTATTGAACAACTCATATCCAATCTGACAAGTCGCGCCGACGTGGCTCGCCATTGCAAGGAAATTACCATAGAGTGTAATCCTGATGATGTGAACGATGAACTGGCGGCTTTATTTCGCCGCCTCGGGGTCAACCGCATCTCTATGGGCGTACAGACATTCTCCGACGAGCGTCTGCGGTTTATAAGGCGTCGCCATACCGCAGAGCAAGCACACAAGGCAGTGGACACTCTGCGTAAGGCAGGAATAAAGAATATCAGCATCGACCTGATGTTCGGTTTCCCGGACGAGACAATGGACGAATGGATTGGCGACATAGATACGGCAATCAGCCTCGGCGTGGAGCATATCTCTGCCTACAGTCTTATGTATGAGGAAGGTACACCCTTGTTCAGTATGCTTGAACGCGGAGAGATTAAGGAAATAGACGAAGAGCTCAGCCGTCGGATGTATTATGCTCTCATCGACCGCCTCACAGCATCCGGATACTTCCAATATGAAATATCAAACTTCGCACGTGAGGGTTTCCGCTCACGTCATAACTCTTCTTATTGGCGTGCAGTGCCCTACATTGGACTGGGCGCCGGCGCTCATTCCTACGACGGGCATTCCCGACAGTGGAACATCGACAATATCCATACATATATATATAAGGTGGAAAACGGAACCATTCCGTATGAGCGTGAGGAACTCGATGCAGTCACACGTTATAACGACATGATAACGACAGCACTGCGCACATGCGAGGGGATAGAGATAAAGGAAGGCGGATTCTACGACTACATGATGAGCAGCGCCAAGAAGCTCGTCAGCGAAGGATTACTTGCAGTCGACAATGGTCATCTGCACCTGACAAGAAAAGGGCTGTATGTCAGCGATGATATTATGGCAGAACTGATAAAAGCCTGAACGCGTTCACAACATATTGATCAGTCGGGGCAAAAGAATACTTGACTCTCAGAGCCAATACAATAACAACACGTGGCAACAAAGCAAGCACACGAAAGCTTGCAACAAGAAAAACGTACCTCTGCCAAGGGCATCCCTTACAAAAGAACAACCTGTAAGGGTTTACAGCTTCACTGACGAAATATCCACGAGGTTATTCACAATGGCATATATTGTCAACCCGGCAGGAGTATGTATCTGCAATTTCTTTGCTATATTACGACGATGAGTGATGACGGTGTTAGGTGAAATGTTGAGATGGTCAGCTATTTCCTTGTTTGCCATTCCCTGCACCACGCAGATTATTACGTCTTTCTCGCGTTCTGATATTGACTCCTGACTGTCGTTGCCTATCATGGTTGAGATTTTCTGTGTCACTCCACTCTGCTTCATCCTCTCCTTTAGATTACGTATGGCAGGAATGAAGATATGGTCTTCCACTTCAACATGCTGCTCAAGCCAACGTTCAGAGTTATAAATGTCGTAGAGTGTAGCCATCAGGCGGTTGTTGCTCAAGCGGTCAGATGGAAGATACTTAATTACGATATTCTTTAGTTCCTTCAGCTTCTGATCTGTCTGGTGACGATGCTTTGAGAAAGTCTCCAACGTAGAGTCATTTCCCACTTTACCGTTAATCATATTCTCAACAAAGGGGAAGAGCATTCTCTCCTCGTGCTGCATATGAGCCTTTATGCTGTTTGTATAGCCGTCGTATAGGCGAAGGATTAGCGATGCAAGGCTATCGTTCTCGTTAAGAGCCTCCGTCAATTCTTTCCTGATATATGGCATTTCAAAATCTATGAAGTAGGCATGCGATGCTTTGAGATAATGCAGCAAGGTCGGAACCGACAGACGGTCTACCGCCTCTGTGGCGATATGTCCATTGACGCAGAAGTTCACAACCGTCATAAACGTATATGTGTCGACTCCCTGCTGATTGCAGACCTCACGTACAGTCTTATCGCCAAAGCCCATGCTAATGCCGAATGCACTGAGCATCTGAAGGATGCTGTAGTCATCGCGTATAATGCTGATCATCTTATCGTCAGCCTCGTACATCTTTAGATTTCTCATATCTTAACAAGTTAGTTTGCAAAGTTACCGTTTTTTTTGTAAACAAGCAAACAATGTCAAACTTTTATCATCTCCTATACTCTAAAATCTTAATAATTTCTATATGTCAAGGTGTATGAATCCGGGATCATAAGAACGCTGCTTTCTTTGCGTGTAAGAAAGAAAACGGCAATACATGAGCCTATGTATTGCCGTTATGGTATATCTGATGATAAAAAGATTATTCTTGCTTTTCTACCGATTCCTTTTCTGATTTGGGGTTCTGGCGCAGTACAAAAACCACTGCAAGCCCTATGGCAGCCGTCATCATTATTCCAGACACCCAATCATGTCCTTGGAGTGCAAGCACTGCCGCAGCAATGATAAGAAGAACGACTATGGAATAGCCCATCCACTGTCCTCTGCGACTTTCGAGAAGTCCACCATTTACAATATGTTCTTCTGTTTGAATACGATGGTTGACTTGTTTTTCCGTCATTGCCAAAATACGTTCAGGGGCATTATTTATGACTTCACCGTATGCCTTGAAATCCTCAGGTGCTGGAAGTGGTCCTTGGAAAGTGCGTTCCGATTCTATAGCCATAAAAGCCTTTACAAGCGTATGGCGTTGCTCAGGATTTAGAGAGTCAAGAACCTTATTGAGATCTGTGGTCTGAATGTCATTGTCTACATTAGCAGGTGGAATATGCTCTGCTTCATTTTTATTTCTTTTGTCCATTCACAATGAGTTTTATAGCAATGTCCATATCTCTTGCAACGATTCTTGCATCACGCCGGAGGTCTTCTCTGTCGCTGCCTTGCAAATAGCGTTCAAATCGCTTTACAGACGTCAGTCCCAATGCCGACAAAAAGCCTGTCCGCAATGTCGGTTTTTGCTTCAGGAGTTCCAATGTAGTGACTTGCCTATGATTAATGTCTAATACAATTTCCATGACCTTTTGTCTATATTATAAAACAATCACACTGCAAATATAAGATTTTTATTATAAAAACGAAAGAAAAAGCGTAATTATTTTGTGTGTGGCGAAACTTTTTTACCTAAATCGATCATTAGAGTCCTTTTCTGATTTTGTTCGATTGTTGAGTAGATGTGCTGACGTTTAATCGAAGGCGTAGCGGGCTACGGCGAGATGAAATGGTAGCACAGATGCCGACAAGCGGACTAAAGCAGTAAGGAAGCATGACGGTAATAACAAATCTAAGCAAATGCGGTCTAATGACTGATTTATGTTTATCACGTTCCGCATTGATAATTCATCACATTCTACATTATCAAATCAAACCACTATAATTTGCTCTGGTTTGACAAATCTCTTGTCATTTGCCAGGACATTTGCAGAGGTTTGTCAATACGGAACGTGATAAATCACGCCCCTTCGATAGGTGAATAAAATTAACAAAAAGGCTATTCTGACCACACATACAGCGGATATTTGCCGGCGCATTGTAGTTAGATGCCGAAAAACGCTTATTTTTGGCATTATATAAAAGATGTTGGTAATCAGTGAGATAAAAGATTTTGATGCCGATAACAATACGAATCAGTTTCAAGAACCGCCATTTCTTGAGTCTAAATCCGCTGCTTCTTGCCGATGAAACCGTCGTTTTCAGCATAAAGAATCACCGTTTCTTGAGAGAAAAAGCACGGAATGAAGCTATTTTCAGCTCTTAGCGCTTCTTAAAAACATGGTTTTATGCCATGCAGACTTGGCAAATCATTGCTTTTGGCTTTCTATTTTGTTGAAAACCGTGAAGGTAATTTTTATTTATATTAGTGTCCGGTAAAAACTGATTGAAAGCTCTGCAAGGTTTTATTTATAGGCATTACAGGCACGTATAGCCAATAGGGACTTACTTTTTGTTTCAAATAGTAAGCGTTACTAAAAACATTCCTTGTAGTTTTATGTCTTCCACAATCAGAGAAGGGGAAGGCATTTGCCGGCAGGCGTAGGGGCGTGATTTATCACGTTCCGTAATATCCAAGGAACAAATAGCTCGCGTAATGGATTCCGCGCTGAAGCGGAACGTGACAAATCACGCCCCTTCGGCTGCCGGATTTACTGTTTCCCAGAGGATTGCGGAACATGATAAATCATTTTCATAGCGTTTTCATCCTACTCGATTCATCGTTATAATTTGTTTAATGGACACCAATATTTTATTTACTAAACGTCAGGCTCGGGATAAGATGTCTGTAACTTTTAAAAGACTATTCTTATCCCGAACTGACCTTAGTTTATAACAAGACGACAATTACTATCCGCCATGCTAACCTTTATCGCATCACACGTTATCAGTATATCCACGCGAAAATATTGGCTGTGAGAACTGTTATTATACCACTGACAACAATTGACAGTCCGCTCATAGCACCCTCTACCTGTCCCATTTCCATAGCGCGGACTGTGCCCATGGCGTGTGATGCACTACCCATAGCAACGCCTTTGGCTATGGGCTCGGTGATGTTCAGTGCTGTCAACAGACGGCTACCTATCATACTTCCGAAGACACCTGTTATTACTATCGCAACGACGGTGATCGACACGTATCCTCCCAGTTCCTCGCTGATGACCATTCCTATGGCGGTGGTGATTGATTTCGGCAGGAAGGTGACGAATGACACGTGGTCGAACTGCATGAGTATTGCCATTGCAAGCACGGAAAGCATCGACGACGCTACACCGGCAATGATTCCTGCGAGTACAGCATTGAGATTACGTTTCATCAACTCTACCTGCTGATAGAGTGGCACGGCAAGACATATCGTGGCTGGCGTGAGGAGATAATTGAGCAGGTTTGAGCCTTTTGCATAGTGCTTGTAAGGTATGTCTGTAATCAGCAGAAACGCTATGACGAGTGCAATGGCAATGACAAGCGGATTGAAAATACTCATACCCGTGCGGTGCTTCAGATACATTCCAATGCCGTATGCCCCAAGACTGATGAGCAGTCCGAGGTAGACGGAATCGACAAACAGAGTGTTAATCATCTGTTCCTCCTTCCCCGGCGAATGACAAACTGTGTGACGACCCCTGCCGATGAAAGCGTAACAATGGTTGTTACACAAATGAGTGCAAGATATTTAAAGACTGAATGCGATATCATATGCCAGGCATCGATAAGTCCCACTGCCGAAGGGATGAACATCACCGGCATGACAGAAATCAGGAACATACTCACCTCACGGATGTCCTTCACACGAATCCAGCCCTTCGTGAGGGCTATGAAAAGCAGCGCTATGCCATAGATGCTCGCAGGAACGGGCATTGGAATAATGGCGTGCAGCACCTCGCCGACAAAGGCAAAGGCAATGATAATAAGAAACTGTATAATGAATTTCATGTTTTTCACAAGGTTTTAATGATACTTTATTTCAGACCAAGGGCGCTGACATACTCGATGATGAGCCTTGCCGTCTGCACATATTCTATTCTGCAGTTGTCGATACATAAGTCGTAATCGGCAGCGTTACCCCATTGCAGACCGGTGTAATAACGGTGGTAGTTGAGACGGCAGTCGTCGGTATTCTCGACAAAACGGCGTGCCTTTGCCTCTGTGAGTCCCCGCTCGCACATGATCTCCTTCACACGCGCCCTGACATCACCCTTCAGGAACACCGACACAAGGCCGTCATTGTCGCGGAAGATGTAGTTTCCGCAACGTCCGATAATAATGCAGTCGCGATCGCCGATAAGATTGCAGATGAGGTTTCGTGTCTTATCCTGCAAATGAACACTCGCATCGGAATAGTCTGACGTTATGGCAAACGTGAGAGCATCGACGGGACGTTCCTCAAAGAAATCATCGAGTTGCGAGAGGACACCCTTTTCCTCTGCCATGGCACGCAGGCTCTTTCGGGTATAAAGAGGAATATTGTAGTGCTGCTGCAGCAACTGTCCTAACTGAATAGCACCACAGCCACACTGGCGGGCAATAGTTATAATCATATCTATACGTTTATTATTTTTTTTACAAATCCGCAGCAAAGGTACGAAATACGGCTTATATCATTACACAGTAAACAGAACTAACTTTTACAAAGAGCGAAAAGAATGATATTAAGCAAAAAGATTAACTATGTGAGAACGTAAAAATCAAAAAAACAAATAATGTCGGCGGATTTGTGTATCTTTGCAGATGAAGAGAAGAAGCAAATGAAACTGAAAGATTTAAAGATAGCATACAATGTTCTCGCCGAGCTCGACTATGATGTGCCGAACGACTTGCTCGTGCTCCTTGCCGACACTATCCGCGATAAGGAACAGCGGCAAAATGAGCGACGGTTAAGCAGAATGACCGAGGAAGACCTCATAAAGCATCAGAACAAACAGAAGCGCAAACTACGCATCAACACCATTGATGGACGACTAATACACAAGCGCACCAACGAAGAGACTTTCCGCTCTGCATTTGCAGAACTCGACATGGAAAGAGTAGTCGCTATGAATCTGCAGTTACGGGGCAAGCCGCTCATTGTTGAAGACATAACAAATAAAAGAAAACGACAAAGAGGCTATGCTTTAATAAAACCAGGATATTTCGTCCTTGCCAAGTCGTCGAGCGAAGAGAAGCTGCGAATACTCGGACTGATTGACGAAGAACTTCAACTGAACTGGGATATAATAACACTTTGAGATATGGAAGAGATAATAATGACACCGCAGGTATGTATGCAATTTCTCGTATGGTCATACTACTATCACGGTATCATGCCGGAGAAAGACAGGAGCTTTGCCACGTATGGACGCTTTTCCGCCAGCGATGCGAAGAGGATTGACGAACTGAAAGAGACATTGTTCCGCAGCTTTGAGGAAGAATCGATGGTGAATGCCTGCCGTCAGTTTCAGTTGGCAAAACAACGTCAGGAGCCATGTCCGTTCCCACAATCTCAGCTCGACAAGATGTTTGCAGAAGAAACCAACACTCCGAATTGATATGACCATACGATGCTCAACACCAGCCGACATCGCTGTCATGCAAGAGATATTCCGTGAGGCGAAACGGAAGATGCGCGCAGAAGGAAACATCCACCAATGGGCTGGCGACTACCCTACTGACGCATTACTTCTCGAAGATATAAAGCGAGGTGTCAGCTATGTAGTAGAGGATAACGGGAAGACAGTTGCTACCTTCGTCCTTGCAATCTGTGAGGACCCGACATACAAGAATATATATGAGGGGCAATGGTTGGAGGACGAGTCGGAGTATGGCACCATCCATCGCATCGCCTCACGTGAGGGACAGCACGGAGTGATGGCTGCCGTGCTGGAGTTTTCTTTCGCAAAGACCAACAATGTGCGTATCGACACGCATCGTGAGAACAAGACGATGAGGAGCATCATAGAGCGCTACGGGTTCAAATATTGCGGGATAATATATCTTCTTAACGGCGACGAAAGGCTCGCCTATCAGAAAACTTTAAAATAAGACACTGACATGCAGATAATTCTTGCTGATGCTAAGATAATGTTCGACAAGGCTGACATTAAGGCAGAGACAAAGCCTCTGTTTCAATCAGAAGCCGACAACATCGCCGCAGAAATGGCAGTAAAGGACATTGCGGAATTAGAGAATATGCTCGGTTGCAGTCATAGAATTGCAGCGGAAAACTGGAAACGCTATCAAAACTTCCACGAAGCAAAAAAACTGCCAGCCATAATGGCATACAACGGTCAGGCATATAAGCATCTTAAAGCGCGTACATTAAACAGTGATGACATTCGGTATGCTATGCAGCATCTGTGGATAACGAGTTTCTTATATGGCATGCTCCGGCCTTTGGACGGCATAGTGCCATATAGAGCGACACAGCAGATGGGACAATGGAAAGAGCTGCTCACCGACACTCTCATCGATAGTGTAAAAAAGGACGACGGCGTACTGCTACATCTTTCGACCGAGGAATACGAGCATCTGTTCGACTGGCGGCGTGTGAAAAACGAGGTGAAGGTAGTGCAACCGATGTTCTATGTACGTAAGGACGGATTGTTGAAAGTTCAAGCCGTATGGGCGAAGACCTGCCGAGGGGCAATGACACGTTATATAATGGAAAACAGAATAGCCGATATCGAAGCGTTACAGGCATTCAGTTACGAAGGCTTCGAATATAAAGCGACCCTCGGCGAAGAGGATTTTCCACATTTCGTAAGAGAATAGTAAATATGACACAACAGACACAAAGCATATTCACCCGCCCTGCGTGGGTGGTGATATTTGCACTGACAGCAGCAATGGTATGGGGTTGGGCATATCCGTTGATCAAACTCGGGTTTCGCGAGTTTGAGATAACTGCTGATATGACCGCCAGCAAGATGCTCTTCGCCGGAATAAGATTCTGCATATCAGGACTGATAATCCTTTCCATTGCAAAGCTCACACACCGCGATTTCAGCCTGAAGAAGACATCGGAAAGAAGGATATACACATGGCTCTACCTGCTTCTTTTCGCGCTTCTTAACACGACGATACACTATGCTTTCTTTTATTTCGGGCTGTCGCACAGCGAAGGAGCACGCGCCGCTATCATCAATTCAATGGGTGTCTTTGCAACAGTCATCCTTGCCTGCATGTTCTTCAAGAGCGACAAGTTCACAGAGAGAAAGATCATTGGTTGTGTCATCGGTTTTCTCGGCATATTGTCGCTGAACCTTGGAGGTGTCGAGAGCGGACGGTTCACATGGCTCGGCGACGGAATGATAATGCTGAATGCGCTGTGCTCAGCCGGAGCATCACTTATGACGCGCGGCGTAGGGCAACGCATCGACGTGTTCATAGGCACAGGCATCAGTCTCGGGATGGGTGGAGCATTGCTCATATTGCCGGCATTGTTCTTGGGCGGAACACTGCAAACAACCACTCTATGGGGCGTGACAATACTGATGCTCCTTATCGGAATTTCAACGATCGGCTTCACGCTCTACAACAAACTCCTTACCTGCAACCCTGTAGGAAAAGTGGCTATATACAACTCGCTGATACCTGTCATAGGCACATTAAGCTCATGTCTGTGTCTCGGCGAGACATTCTACTGGAAGTATATCATTGCCGGGACACTCGCAACATCTGGCATATACATCATCAACAAAGGGAAATAACACACTGAAAGAAAAAATACATCGTTATGGCAGAACATCTTATAATTAAAGGAACGACAAAGGAAGAGCGCTATGCGACACTCATCCCACAGATTCAAGCGCTCGTTGAAGCGGAAAGCGACATGATTGCCAACATGGCAAACATAGCCGCATGTATAATGGAAACATTCCACTTCTGGTGGGTAGGCTTCTATCGGGTAGTCAACGACGGCGCAAACGAAGAATTATTGTTAGCGCCGTTTCAAGGTCCGCTGGCATGCACAAGAATCAGAAAAGGACGCGGAGTGTGTGGCACAGCATGGGAAAAGTCCTCAACAGTCATCGTCGATGATGTAGAACAATTTCCCGGACACATCGCCTGCAGCAGCGTCTCACGTTCGGAAATAGTAGTACCGATAATAAAGAACGGCAAGGTCATCGCCGTCCTCGACATCGACAGTGAGCATCTGAGCACGTTCGACCACACCGACCAGCTATGGCTCGAGAAGGTGGCAACAGCACTGACAGAATAAAAAGAAAAGGAAATGATAAAAACGATTCTGTTTGACTTTGATGGCACCCTCGTCGATTCCGCACCGGGAATAGTGAAAACCATGCAGCAGACGTTCCGCCGTATGGGAGTGGCTGTGCCCGACGAGGATGCCATGCGCGCAACCATCGGTCTGCCCCTTGACAAGGCATTGCAGATGCTCGCAGGACTCTCTGACGACGATACGCGCACAGCCACAAAGACATACCGCGACATATTCCACACATATGAATTAAACTACATAAACAACTTCCCTCATGTCATCAGCACACTGAATAAGATTAAGGCGTCAGGCATAAGGATGGCAATAGTCACCAGCCGCGAATCCACATCATTGAACCTCATCACCGACAGACGAGGCATGTCTTCATTCTTCGAGACAAGCATCACCGGAGCCGACGGATATAATCCGAAACCTGCGCCCGACATGGTGCTCGCCCTTATGAAGCGCATGAATATCAAAAACCATGAGACGCTCGTTGTAGGCGACACAACGTTCGACATTGAGATGGGCAACGCCGCAGGATGTCGCACAGTGGCTGTCACATACGGGTATCACAGCAAGGAAAGACTGGCAAGTGCAAAGCCTACATTCACCATCGACTCGTTCGAAGAAATAATAGAAATCATAGAAAACAAATAATCCCCAGAAACAGATCAGCCCCAATCAGTTAATTTGGGATAAAAAACATCCTTCAGTCACGACAACGTGACTTATCACGCTTAAGCCTCGCCCAGAAAAAAAACAAGCGCGTCAGCCGTGAAGGGGCGTGATTTATCCCAAAACGGTCAATAGACCGCGGTGTCGTTTTCTTATCAAAGAACAAGAGCTTTCCTACTGCTTTCGCCCGCTTGTGTGGCATCTTACCAGCCGTATTACCTTGCCGTAGCCCGCTACGCCCACGGTAACAAGACTGCTAATATGCTCAACAATCAAACGAAATCAGGCAAGGAATCTATTGACCGTTTTGGGTTTAAATGCTTTCTTGCCATGGCGTAGGGGCGTGATTTATCACGCTTAAGCCCACTGTGTTCGGTCCATTGCGTGGTGTTG
>CAJPPF010000039.1 GCA_905372445.1 uncultured Prevotella sp.
ATCTGCTCAACAATCGAACAAAATCAGTCAAGGACTCTAATGACCGATTCGGGCTTAAGCGTGATAAATCACGTCCCTTCAGGTTTCATTCTACTTGATTCATCGCTATAATTTGTTTACCGGACACCAATAAATTCTTATCCCAGAGTGTGACATATCGTAAAGGAAAATCATCTTCGCGATTTCTGAAGAAATAGAAAATCAAAAACAATGATTTGCCATGTCAGCATGGCATAACCTCGCGTATTCGAGAATTGACAAACGCTGAAAACAGCTTCATTCCGCGCTTTTTCGTTCAAAAAACGGCAGTTTTTGATGCTTAAAACGACGGTTTTATCGGTAAGAAACGTAGGAATGAGCCTCAAGAACTGGCGGTTATTGCAACTGATTCTTGTTTTTGTTGGCATCAAAAACACTTACTGCTCTGATTATCAGTATCTTTCATCTAATACCAAAAATAAGCGTTTTTTGTTACCTAACGACAACGCACCGGCAAATATCGGCTGTATGTATGCTTAGAACAGCCTTTTTGTTGAATTTATTCATATATATCGTAGAGGCGTGATTTATCACGTTCCGCCTGTTACGCCGGGTTCATTTCGTGTCGTGTGAGCGATTATTTATTTTCACAGAGGGAGGCGGAACGTGATAAATCATGCCCCTACGGCAGAGGCGCTTGTTTTCCGTGCAGGGCGGAACGTGATGAATCACGCTCCTACGCTTTCTTATCCCGAACTGTCGTACTTTGTTATTCTTCGGCATGAAACATGTATGTTTGGATTGAAAGTGGATGTATGAATCTTGTCATAGCGCGAAACATGCCATGCCGGACGATGTGTGTACTGCAGTCTTTGATGACTGTAAGAAGGAGGTCACGTTGACATACATCAATGCCAATACGAATCAGGTTGACAAATATCAATATTTGTGCATTGATGATTGTAAAGTCTTCTGTTGTATTAGATAAAAGATGTATATTTGCATCGTAAATTTGGGAAGGTACAAAGGATTTCAGGGAATAATAATTTTAAATGCAAGCATCATGGCAGAGAAAAAAACTGCAACAAAGAAAACGACAACGGCAAAAACTGCAACAGTAAAGACTGCAACGCCAAAGGCTGCTACAAAGAAAGCGGCTCCGGCTAAGAAGACAACAGCAAAAGAATCTGTCTCAACAGAGTTTTATGTAAATTCATACACAGCAGGTTTCCGCGCCGGTGATGTATATCAGGCGCTTGCTACAGCAGGTCGGTCAATGACACTCGAAGATCTGATGGCTACGGCAAAGATTAGCAAAGACGAGGCACTCCTCGGCATAGGCTGGTTGCTTAAGGAAGGCAAGATAGAGGGCGATAATGTAGCTGACCTGCGTCTGGTATAATAGAACAAACACAGATTCCTATCATCATTAGGTCTGGGGGAGTTGAGGACTTCGGTTCTTGATTCCCTTTTTTTGCTCAACAGTCAAACGAAATCAGTTAGGAATCTATTGACCGATTTAGGATAATAAAAGTGCACTGAGGTCTATTGACCTATTGGGGAAAAAGGTTGATTTGGGCGAATAATCGGGACATATATAAAATATTTTTTCATTTATTCCTCTAACTCGGAAAAATACCGTATCTTTGCATATTAGAATTTAATCGTATATTTGTATGGAGGGAATGAGAAAGATAAATACCGCCCTGGTGTCTGTTTTCCATAAGGAAGGATTAGACGATTTGTTAAAGACGTTGAATGCTGATGGAGTGAAATTTCTCTCCACCGGAGGTACACAGAGTTTCATCGAGTCGCTTGGCTATAAGTGTCAGGCTGTGGAAGAAGTGACGGGCTATCCTTCAATCCTCGGCGGACGTGTGAAAACCCTTCATCCTAAAATCTTCGGCGGAATCCTAGGACGCCGTACCAACGAGGGCGACCGCCAGCAGATGGAACAGTATGATATTCCAGAGATAGACCTCGTTATTGTCGACCTCTACCCTTTCGAGCAGACCGTTGCCAGCAGAGCCTCCGAAGCAGATATCATCGAAAAGATAGACATCGGCGGAATCTCGCTCATACGTGGCGCTGCAAAGAACTTCAATGATGTAGTGATAGTGCCGAGCAAGGCTGAATATGATATGCTCTTAGATATAGTCAAGCGTCAGGGGGCGCAGACAACCCTTGAGCAGCGTCGCACATTTGCCACACGTGCCTTTAGCGTAAGCAGCAAGTACGATACGGCAATAAACCGGTGGTTTACTGATACGAACAAGTAAAACGTAAATAGATAACACATAAAAAGTAATTATATTAATGGGACTTTTTTCTTTTGTACAGGAAATAGCGATGGACCTTGGCACTGCCAATACCATCATTATAAGCAACGACAAGATAGTTGTAGATGAGCCTTCGGTTGTTGCTCTCGACCGTCGCACGGACAAGATGATTGCCGTGGGGGAGAAAGCAAAAATGATGTACGAAAAGACTCATGATAACATCAAGACAACCCGTCCGCTGCGCGACGGTGTCATTGCCGATTTCACAGCCTGCGAGCAGATGATGCGTGGACTTATCAAGATGATCCACTCGGGTCGTCGTCTCTTCACTCCGTCAATACGTATGGTCATTGGTGTGCCTTCCGGCTCTACCGAAGTGGAGCTGCGTGCTGTCCGCGACTCTGCGGAGCATGCCGACGGGCGTGACGTCTATCTCATCTTCGAGCCAATGGCTGCCGCTATAGGCATCGGTATTGATGTCGAGGCGCCTGAGGGCAACATGATTGTCGACATAGGCGGTGGCTCAACGGAGATTGCCGTTATCTCTCTCGGAGGAATCGTAAGCAACAACTCCATACGTGTGGCTGGCGACGAGCTCACAGCCGACATACAGGAATATATGTCACGTCAGCACAATGTTAAGGTATCGGAGCGTATGGCAGAGCGTATAAAGATCAATGTCGGTTCAGCCCTTGCCGACCTCGGCAGCGAAACTCCGGAGGATTACATCGTGCATGGTCCTAACCGTATCACGGCTCTTCCTATGGAAGTTCCTGTATGCTATCAGGAGATTGCCCACTGCATTGACAAGACTCTCGCTAAGATAGAGAGTGCCGTACTCTCTGCTCTTGAGAACACACCGCCAGAGCTTTACGCTGACATCGTGAAGAACGGTATCTATCTCAGCGGTGGCGGAGCACTCCTGCGCGGTCTGGGCAAACGTCTGACTGATAAGATAAACATCCCATTCCACATTGCAGAAGACCCTCTTCACAGCGTTGCCCGTGGTGCAGGTGTGGCACTGAAAAATATCGATCGTTTCTCTTTCCTCATGCGCTGACATCACGCCGGTTGAAGAAAATAATGTTTTAAGACATACGTATGCGAAACTTATTTGAGTTTCTGTCGAAGTATTACTACTGGCTGCTGTTCGTTTTGCTCGAAGCAGCCAGTATTGCACTGCTCTTTAGTTATAACAGCTATCAGGGCAGTGTGTGGTTTTCGACCGCCAACATTATAAGCGGACATATATATGAATGGCGTTCGGCAGTAGAGTCTTACTTCTCTCTTCAACAGGCAAACAAGGCTCTGACCTCGCATAATGTATTGCTCGAGCAGCAGCTGTCAGCCGCAAAAAAGCAGATAGCAGAACTCACCAACGACGCTACGGCACTGAAAGCAGCGGTTCCTGCCGGATATAATATCATACAGGCAAAGGTCGTGCAGATGACACTCGACAAGAAAGACAACCTGATAACCATTGATAAAGGTAGTGCCGACGGTGTGAAGAAGGACATGGGAATCGTGTCGGGCAGTGGAGTAGTTGGCATTGTCTATCTCGTTGGAAGGCATTATTCGGTAGTCATTCCGGTGCTCAGCTCGCAGTCGAACATCAGTTGCAGAATAAGAAACAAGGGCTACTTCGGTTATCTTCGCTGGCTTGGTGCAGAGCGCGACTACGCTTATGTCGAGGATGTGCCCCGCCATGCCCATTATAGAGTTGGCGATATTGTCGAGACCAGTGGCTACTCATCGGTATTCCCACAGGGCATCAGCGTCGGAAGAGTGATATGCACCTTCAATTCGCCCGACGGACTGTCTTATAGAATCAAGGTCCGCCTGTCGACAGATTTCTCCAATCTTCGCGATGTGTGCGTCATAGACAATGCTCCGATGCAGGAGCAGTTGGAGATTATCCATGCGGCGCAGGACTCTATGGCTGTACGTACCGATCAATAATAAAACGTAAGGAAAGAAATGACAACAGACATTTTCAAGGCTATAGGCTTCGGCATATTGATTCTGCTGTTTCAGGTCATAGTGCTCAACAATATCCATCTTTTCGGATGCGCTACCCCTTTGCTGTTTGTATACGTCATCCTGAACACTCCGCGAAATTCGCCGCGCTGGGCACCTCTCGTCACGGGTTTTCTGCTCGGGCTCACTTCCGACATCTTTGCCAATACGCCCGGAGTGGCTGCGGCGTCAATGACTCTCGTCGGATTCCTGCAGCCGATGTATCTGCAACTGTTTCTCAGCCGCGAGAGTCCGGAGAATCTCTCACCTGCACTTCATGAATTTGGATTCACGAAATATCTCGGCTACAGTTTTCCGCTGGTGCTTCTGTTCATTGTTATGTTCTTCACTCTTGAATACTTCACTTTCTTCAACCTGCAGCAATGGGTTCTGTATGTTGTCGGAAGCACTGTGCTGACCTATGTCATTATTCTTACAATAGAAATGATAAGAAAGGGCTGATGAAGAATTATAATCTTGCCAACCGCCGTTATGTCATTGCCGGAATAACCATAGGAATAGTGGTTGTTTATACCGTACGTCTGTTGTTCCTGCAGGTTATGAGCGACGATTACAAGAAAAATGCCGACTCAAATGCTTTCCTTAAGAAGATTGAGTTTCCCTCGCGTGGACTTATCTACGACCGTAACGGAGTGCTGATGGTCTATAACCAGCCTTCGTATGATGTCATGGTTATCATGAACGAGGAAAACGGTCACCTCGACACCCTCGAGTTCTGCAAGGCAATAGGCATCACTAAAGACTTCTTCATAAAAAGAATGCTCGATATAAAGGACCGTTCAAAGAATCCCGGCTATTCACGATATACGCAACAATTATTTCTTTCGAAACTTACAGAACGTGAGTTCAGCGTCTTCCGCGAGAAGATGTTCCGCTTTCCCGGGTTCTATGTTCAGAAACGCAGCATCCGTCAGTATGAGTATCCTTATGCCGGACATGTGTTGGGCGATGTAGCAGAGGTGTCGCAGAGCGATATTGACGCCGATGACTACTACCAGCGTGGCGATTATATCGGAAAGTTGGGTGTCGAGCGATTCTACGAAAAACAGTTGCGTGGCGAGAAGGGCGTCCAGATTCTCCTTCGCGATGCTCACGGACGCATACAAGGAAAATATCAGAACGGCGAGCTCGACAGTCGTCCGGTGGCAGGAAAGAACCTCACGCTTAGCCTTGATGTGGCGCTGCAGGGGCTTGGCGAGCGCTTGCTTGAAGGAAAGATAGGTAGTATCGTTGCCATTGAACCATCCACGGGCGAAGTGCTGTGCATGGTTTCCTCACCTACCTACGACCCACGTATCATGGTGGGAAAGCAACGCGGAAAGAACCATCGTATGCTGCAGCAGAACGTTTGGAAGCCTCTTCTCAATCGCAGTATAATGGGACAGTATCCTCCGGGCTCTACATTCAAGACCAGTCAGGCTCTGACATTCTTCACAGAAGGAATAATCACACCGGGCACAGCCTTCCCTTGTCATCATGGATTCTATCACCGCGGTCTTCATGTCGGTTGCCACGGACATTCATCGCCTACCGCCCTTGTCGATGCGATAAGCACCTCATGCAACGCATATTTCTGCTGGGGACTATATTATATGATAGGTAATCGTCAGAAATATCCACGCGTTCAGTATGCCATGAACCGCTGGCGTGACTATATGGTCAGTATGGGTTTCGGTTATAAGCTCGGCATCGACCTGCCCGGCGAGAAGCGCGGATTGATTCCCAATGCCGATTTCTACGACAACGCCTATCGCGGTTCGTGGAACGGACTGACCGTCATCTCCATAGCAATCGGTCAGGGTGAGGTAAACCTCACGCCGCTCCAGATAGCTAATCTCGGTGCGACGATAGCCAACAGAGGCTATTACTATGTGCCTCATGTAGTGAAGAACGTTGATAACGAGCCACTCGACACGCTCTTCACTCGCCGTCATCATACATTAGCATCGCGCAAGGCTTACGATTATGTCGTTGCCGGAATGCGCTCTGCGGTAGTGAAAGGAACCTGTAGGGCTGCCAATCGCAGCGACTACCTCGTATGTGGAAAGACCGGTACGGCGCAGAACCGTGGTCAGGACCACTCCGTTTTCATGGGATTCGCCCCAATGGATAATCCGAAGATAGCTATCTCCGTATATGTTGAGAACGGTGGCTTCGGTGCCGACTATGCCGTGCCGATAGGTGCATTGATGATGGAACAGTATATAACAGGCAAGCTCTCGCCGGCATCAGAGCAGAAGGCCGACGTGTTCCAGAAGAAGAGAATTGCCTACGGAAACAGAAACAGATAAGACAATCGGGAGGCATTGCTTCCGGATAAAAGGTATAATATAATAAGGTGAAAGAAGTAAACAAAAAGAATACAAGTGTGTTGGGTTCGCTTGATTGGTGGACTGTGGCGCTATATGTAGGGTTGCTTATCTTCGGATGGTTCAGCATTTGCGGAGCCAGTTACACCTATGGCGATACCGACTTCTTTAGTCTCGACACCCGCACGGGAATGCAGATAATATGGATCAGCACCGCGTTGTGCTTGGGATTTGTCATTATGATGACCGACAGCAAGTTCTTCGACATCTTTGCATTTGTCGTCTATGGCTTGATGCTGCTGTTGCTCTTTGGCACAATATTCAATCCCCATGAGATCAAAGGCTCCCGCTCGTGGCTTGTTCTCGGACCGTTGCGTCTGCAACCTGCGGAGTTCGCAAAGTTCGCTACAGCCCTTGCCGTCGCCAAGCTGATGAGTGCCTATCACTTCAACATCTATCGTCTTAAGGATTTCGCTATGGCTCTCGGCGTGGTTTTGCTGCCGATGCTATTTATCGTGGCGCAGAAAGAAACAGGGTCGGCACTCGTCTATCTGGCGTTCTTCCTTATGTTCTATCGCGAAGGAATGCCCGGCAGCATATTGCTCACCGGTGTTGCTATGGTGGTATACTTCGTTGTCGGCATCAAGTATGCTAATGTCATGCTACTGTCGACGCCAACTTCAGTAGGTACATTCGTCGTTCTGTTCCTCATACAGATATTCTCCTCTGCTATGGTTTATTTCTATACAAACGATAAACCGTTGGCACTGCGTGTCATATATCTTTGTGTGGGCGCTACAGTAATTGCCACCGCTTTTGCGTTGTATGTCATCCCTTATAACGTGGTGTGGGTCATGATAGTCATAACGGCGTTGCTTATAGGTTTTCTGGGCTTCATGTGGTTTAAGACAAGAGCCGTTCCGTATATGCTCATAGCGTTCTTTGCCATTGGCAGTGTGACGTTTTTCTATTCCACAAGTTATGTGTTGGATAATGTGATGCAACCGCACCAGCGTGTTCGTATCAATGTGCTTCTTGGTTTAGAGGAAGACCTTGCGGGGGCAGGATATAATGTTCATCAGAGTGTTATAGCCATTGGCTCGGGTGGATTGCGTGGCAAGGGATTCCTTAATGGTACACAGACAAAACTGAAATATGTACCTGAGCAGGACACAGACTTTATCTTCTGTACAGTCGGCGAGGAGGAAGGTTTTCTTGGCAGTGCCGGGGTGCTGGTGCTTTTCCTGTGTCTTATCCTTCGTCTTATACACCTTGCCGAGCGTCAGCCGTTTGCTTTCGGGCGGATATATGGCTATTGCGTGTTGAGCATATTCATCTTTCATCTGTTCATCAACATCGGAATGGTGCTTGGACTGACCCCTGTGATAGGTATTCCATTGCCGTTCTTCAGTTATGGCGGCTCATCATTGTGGGGCTTCACAATCCTTCTCTTTATCTTCCTGCGCATTGATGCAGGACGCAACAGCCGCTTACTTTCTTGATAGGGTCATTCCTATATCGGATATTCCAGGAAGAATCTTACGTTTCATATCGTGGCGTATTGTGATACGCAGCGAGTCGCCGGCGTCAAGCCTGAGGCTGTTTACGTGGAAACGATATTGGTATATATTGATTCCTGTGCCCAGTGAGTTCCCCTTGTTGTCACTCAGATGACATATCAGCGTGTCGGATGATGATGTCCCTTTCGGTATTATCTTCCGGTCGGCGATCAGTACTACGTTCATGAAAGGGAAAGAGTTGTTTGTCCGCATCTGCAGACTGAGGATGTATTCGCCTGTGTCTTTTATCTTCGGAACGGTGAATACAAGTGAATCATTCTTCTCCCATCCGGCAAGCGGTGTATGCACAAACTTGTCATACACCTTCTTGTTGTCGCATGCTGAAAGTGCTGATATCAGCAATAGAAGCAAGAATAATATTCTATTGCTCCTTTTTTGCATCATTCGTTTGCTGTCTTCCGTTGTTGTTTGGCTTACGTGTTGCACGGTCTCTGCGGCGGTTGTCATTGTTGCCGTCGCCATTAGTGTTGCCACGGTTCTCCTGATTGTTTTCGTTTCTGCGGTTGTCTCTGCGCTCGCCGCAGCCGTTTTTCTTTGGTTTTCGCTTCTTTTTGCTTTTGTCGAAACGACTGATGTCGGCATCGGCGAGTAGGTCGATAGGATGTGCCGGAGTCTTTGCGTTTTCGCTTGTCTGCAGCATCTCCGGTTTCTCACCGCGCTTATTCATCTCTATAATCTCCCGTGCTCGCTCGGCAGTGATAGTCTCGAGGTTGGCAGCCAAGCGCTTATCAGTAGAGTAGGTTATCATTCCTGCAAGGATGTCAGCCTTAAAGAAGTAATAGTCGCTGTCGAGAGCCTGCAAGACAATGTCCCTGCTTGGGATCTTCTTGCCTGCCTCTACGTAACTGTCGACTTCGTAGTTGAGGCAGCATTTCAGCTTTGCACACATTCCTGCAAGCTTCTGTGGGTTCAGCGAGACGTCCTGAAACCGTGCTGCATTCGTGCCTACACTGACAAAGTTCTTCATCCATGTGGCACAACAGAGTTCGCGTCCACACGGACCGGTGCCACCGATGCGTCCTGCCTCCTGCCGCGCACCAATCTGCTTCATCTCAATCCTTACATGGAAATTGTCTGCCAGCACCTTTATGAGCTGGCGGAAGTCAACGCGCTCGTCGGCGATATAATAGAATATAGCCTTGTTGCAGTCGCCCTGATATTCGACATCTCCTATCTTCATCTGCAGTCCGAGGTCCTTTGCAATCTGCCGGCTTTGAATCATTGTAGCGTGCTCGCGACTCTTTGCCTCGTTGTATTTCTCCATGTCGACCGGCTTTGCTATGCGATACACACGCTTGATGTCGTCAGCCGAACGGAGGTTTGCCTTCTTCACCTGCATAGGCACCAGTCGCCCGGTGAGTGTCACCACGCCGATGTCGTGTCCGGGATTTGCCTCCACTGCTACTATATCGCCCTTCTTCAGGTCAAGGTTGTTGATGTTATGGTAGTAGCCCTTTCGGGTGTTTTTGAACTGTACCTCCACAAGGTCGGTAGTCTCTGTGTTGCCAGGTACGTCAGCCAGCCAGTCGAATGTGTTCAGTTGTTTGTCCGAACGGTCCACTCCTCGGTGACATAGTCCGCGGTCGCACCCTTTGGCAAGCGTAAAGTTCATATCTTTAAAATCCATATTTGGTTGTTTTTATTTCTTGATTATCAGCACTATCATCTTCAATGCAAAGTCGAAGAACTGCATCTTCGCATTTGCGTTCTGACCGATAGCGCGTATTGTGTGGTCAATGAGTTCCTGTATCTCTATCACGTTAGCTTCGTTGATAAAGCGCGCGAAATTCTTCGAGAAAGTCTCTTCCTCCTCCGTCTGATACGTCAGTTGGGGGTTGCCGAAGTTCGTCATGAAGTTTTCTCTCACCTGCAGTGAGAAGTATTTCAGCATCCGACGCTGTTTCTCCCGTCCGAATGCCGACACTGTGTCCGTCCATTTCTTCATACCCTTGGTGTTGCGGGCATAAGCCATTCGCATGAGCATGATGAACATATCCAGAAATTGGTTGTTCTCATTCGAGGCGTCGAGCATTTCCTTAGCTTTGAGCCAGTTGCCGTTGGCTATTCGTGTTATACGGTGTGCGTTGCCTGCGTCAAGACCGCGCTTTGCCATCAGTGCCTTTTCTATGTCCTCGTCGTCGATGCGTCTGAGGTCTATCCTCTGCACTCGGCTGCGTATTGTCTCCAACAGCAGGTGCGGTTCTTCGCTTACAAGGATGAACGCTGTCTGTGCAGGCGGTTCTTCGAGAAGCTTCAGAATCTTATTTGCAAACGTCGTGTGCATCCTTTCCGGCAGCCATATAAGACACACTTTATAACCTCCCTGGCTTGATTTCAGCGACAACTTATGAGTGATTACGTCGCCCTCGGCGGCGAATATCTGTGCCTGTTGGTTAACGGCTTCCATACGGTTGAGCCATTCCTCGAAACTGAAATATGTTGTCTCCGTAAGCAGCGACGTCCATTGTCGTGTGAAGTCGTCGCTCGTTATCTTCTTCTCTGACGACGTTCCTGCCGGGCGTATTACGGGATATACGAAATGAAGATCAGGATGTTGGAACTTAGCAAGCATCGCCGCAGCGTTTGCATTAGCGCTTTCGTCGCGGTCGCCGAGCAGATAGGATGCCATGGCAAGTGCCACGGCAAGTTTGCCGCATCCTGCCGGTCCGCATAACATAAGCGCGTGGGGCACTTTCTCGTCAGCCACCATCTGCATCATCCGCTTGCTTATTTCATGCTGTCCTATTACTTCGCTGAACTTCATTCTTCTCTGTTTATAGTATGCGTTTTGTTATATCTGCCACAGAGCCTGCTGCACATAAAATGAAAACCGGTGCTTTCCTACTTGCCACAGCCTCTCGATAACTCAAATATATCTGTGTTTCCACCTTATGGTGAAATATATGCAAAGGTACTACTTTTCAGCGGAATTATGCTATTTCAATTGGAAAATTATTCTTACCTTTGCATAAAAATATATCGCATGGATAGCAAATTTGTGAAAACCTACCCTGATATTATGGTAGGAAAAACCATAATGTATGTGCATGGCTTTGGTTCTGCTGCTTCCACAAATACGGTCAAAATACTTCAAACGCTCCTCCCTTCGGCACGTGTGATAGCCGAGGATATTCCCATAATGCCGGCAGACGCTATGACGATGCTTCGCCGGATGTGTGAGCGCGAGAGTCCCGACCTTATCATCGGCACGTCGATGGGCGGGATGTACGCCGAGATGCTCCGTGGCTACGAACGAATCCTCGTCAACCCCGCCTTTCAGATGGGCGGGACAATGGTTGAGCACGGCATGATAGGAAAGTTCGTGTTTCAGAATCCCCGTAAGGACGGAGTGCAGGAATTCATCGTCACGAAGGCGTTGGTGAAGGAATATCGTGAGATGACCACACACTGTTTCGAAGGCATGACCACCGACGATCATCAGCATGTGTGGGGACTCTTCGGCGATAAAGACCCGCTGGTTCACACTTTTCCGCTCTTTACGGAGCATTACCCGAATGCCATTCATTTTCACGGCGGGCATCATCTCACGGAAAAAGTAATCATGCACTATCTCATTCCACTTATCCGCAACATCGACGACAGGCAGGAAAGTCGTGAGCGTCCGGTAGTTTATTTCTCGCTCGATGCCATGAAAGATGCCTATGGCAAACCGAAATCATCGTTGCATAAAGCCTATGAGATGATGCTCGAACACTACGACATCCACATCGTTGCGCCATCGCCTACGAACCGTCCCGACGAGATTACCGACACCATGGCGTGGGTGGAGGAGTATCTCTCTGCTCCGGCTTGGGGTAAGGTGGTGTTTAATAACCGTCCGGCGCTGCTCCTCGGCGACTACCTCATTGCCACAACCGAGGCGCCAGGCTTCATGGGCACGAACATTGTGCTTGGCTCGCCCGACTTCAAGACATGGGAGGAAGTGATTGTATTCTTCGAGCGTCTGGGGGCTCCGCAGTGACTGTCGCGAACGAAAACAAAAAACTAAATAACAATGAGAAAACTGATTACTTTCCTTCTGCTCACTTATGCATTCACCGCCGGTGCGCAGATTAATATACGTATTGACGCAACGTCGTCGACAACCCTCATCAGCCCGATGCTCTACGGTATCTTCTACGAGGACATCAACCATGCTGCCGATGGCGGTATCTATGCCGAACTGATTCGCAACCGCTCGTTCGAGGACAACGAAACCGAGGCAGAGGCATGGAGTCCATACATCTCTGTGAATGGCAGAGTGCGTATGCGCCTTGTTCGCGACAAACTGATGAACAGGGTTCAGCATCAGGCTCTTCATGTCGTCACGACAGGTATTGGCGATACCGACGCCGGTGTGCAGAACGAAGGCTTTTGGGGCATCAATGCCGTGAAGGGCAGAACATACCGCGTGTCGATGTGGATAAAGGTGAAACGGACCCGTGGCATCTACGTAATGCTTAAGGGTAAGAACGGCACAAAGTTCTATGCTTCAGCCAGACTCCGTTTCGACATGATGAACGACGGGTGGCAGAAAGCCACAGCAACGCTGACATCGACAGCCAACGACCCCGAGGCACGTTTCGTAATCTCTTCCACAGGCAATTCGGAGTTCTCTCTCGACATGGTGTCGCTGTTTCCCCCAACCTACAAGAACCGCGAGAACGGTCTGCGTCCCGACCTCGTAGAGATGCTCTGCGCCTTGCATCCTCGTTTCATGCGCTTTCCCGGTGGCTGCTTCGTCGAGGGTCAGGACACACCCGACAATGCTTTTCGCTGGGAACGTACCATCGGACCTATTGAGGAGCGCCCAGGTCATTGGAACAAGAACTGGGGCTACCGCACCAGCGACGGCTTAGGATTCCATGAGTACCTACAGCTTGCCGAAGACCTTGGAGCGAAGCCTCTGTATGTGACAAACATCGGTATATGGCATGGTGGCGTTACTCCGCTCGACTCGCTCCGTATGTGGATCGATGAGTGCATGAACGCCCTTGAGTATGCCAACGGCGATGTAAAAACGAAATACGGTGCCATGCGTGCTGCCAATGGGCATCCGGAACCGTTCAACATCGAATATATCGAGATAGGCAATGAGAATAATCAGGATGACGGGCTGTTGCTTTCCGACAAGTATATCGAGCGCTATCGTGCCTTCCGCAATGCCATTCTGAGGAAATATCCAAAGATGAAAATCATTGGCAATGTAGCAGCGTGGGGCACCGACGACCCTCGATGGAAAACAAAGGATAAGGTAGACCTTGTCGATGAGCACTATTACCGCTCGCCTTCGTGGTTTGCCGGGCATTTCCATAAGTACGACAGTTACTCACGTTCCTTGCCTGATGTCTATTGCGGCGAGTACGCCGTGACGCAAGGCTTTGGCAAATCAGGCAATCTACACGCCGCTCTCGGCGAGGCAGTCTTCATGATGGGCATGGAGAACAACTCCGACATTGTGAAGATGAGCTCGTATGCACCGATTTTCGGCAATGAGAATGACGACCGCTGGCTCCCGGACATGGTGCGTTTCAACTCACAGAGCGTCATGGGCACACCCTCTTATTACGTGCAGAAGATGATGGCTGATAATATCGGCACACGCGTTGTTCGTGTGACGGAGAATGCCGACACACTCTTCAGCGAGTCTACACAGTTCACACCGGAGCAGTCGCACGTCGGTCTTGGCACATGGAACACACAGTCTATCTTTACCGACCTGCAGGTCACAGCGGGCACTCACACCCTTTTCGCCTCCGGAAAGAAAGCCGACGACTTCACCCTTCGTGCCACCACATGGGACGTATCGTCGTCGGGACTTGCACAGACTGGCGACGGCACACCGTCAACGTGCCTGCTCAATACTCCTATTGGCGGAAGGAAATACAGTGTCAGCGTCCGCGCAAAGCGCAACGCCGGTGCAGAGGGATTCCTCATACTTTTCAACTACGAGGACAAGGACAACTACTGCTGGCTGAACATCGGAGGTTCAAACAATACCTGTCACTGCATCGAGCAGGTTCGTAACGGCGGAAAGAAAATGCTTTGCCGAAGGGACGGGAAGATAGAGACCGGCAAATGGTATGACGTGCGTATTGATGTCGACGGCAACACTCTGACAGCTTATCTTGACGGCGAACGCCTCTTCACCACCGAGCTGCGTGGCGACAACCTACCGGGCATATTCACCTCTGCTTCCGTTGACGACAATACCGGCGAACTGATAGTGAAGATAGTCAATACCAGTGGTAACCGAGAGAATACGGTTCTGCATCTCGACGGTTTCACTGCCGACGGTGCCGACCTTATCCGGCTCCGTTCAAAAGACGGCTACGATGAGAATACTCTCGACCGCCCGACAACGGTATATCCTACCCGCCATCATATAGCATTAGAGGGCACAGCCCCCGATTTCGTCGCAGAGCCTTACTCGCTGAATATCCTGCGCATAAAGAAGAAGTAGGAAGGACATGGCATATTTTTTGTGTTTGCAAATGACAATCAGCCATGTTTTTGTGATAAATTTCTAAAATCATAAGTGGTTTACTGCTTCATTGCCCAGAGCGGAACGTGATAAATCACGCCCCTACGCTGA
>CAJPPF010000040.1 GCA_905372445.1 uncultured Prevotella sp.
CCTCTCGCTACGCTTCGAGAACGTCTGCATCTCTCGGAGAGGGACACTCTTTTATCCCGAATCGGTCATTAGAGTCCTTGACTGATTTTGTTCGATTGTTGAGCAGATGTGCTGACGTTTCATCGAAGGCGTAGCGGGCTACGTCGAGATGTAATGACAGCGCAGATGCCGGCAAGCGGACTAAAGCAGGCAGGAAGCATGACGGTAATAACAAATCTAAGCAAATGCGGTCTAATGACCGATTCGGGTTTATTACACTTCGTTTTGGAACTTGCAGAATCGAAAGAATCTTGGCAACATCCAGTACGGTGTATATGTAAGTTAAGTGTACCATAATTAATCGTTTTATATTTTCTGAACAAAGTTATGATTTTTAAACGAAGCATACAAGAAAAGCAAAGACATTTTTAAGAACGGCTCTTTTAAAACATACTTATGTAAATAAAATTCATCATCGCAATTTTTAGCGAAATAGAAAAACAAAAACGATGATTTGCCAAGTCTGTATGGCATAACCTCGCATCTTCGAAAACTGAAAACAGCAGAAACAAGTTTCATTTCGTAGTTTTTCTCTCAAAAAGCGGCGGTTCTTTATGATCAAAAGGACAGTTTTATCGGTAAGAAACGGCGGTATTAGCATCAAGAAACGGCGGTTCTTGAAACTGATTCGTATTTTTGTCGATGTAAAAATCGTTTATCTCGCTGATTACCAGTGTCTTTTATGTAATGCAAAAAATAGAGCTTTTCGTCGACGAACGACAATGCGCCGGCGAATATCGTCTGTATGTGTGGTTAGAACAGGCATTTTGTTGAATTTATTCACTGACATCCGTGTCAATGCAGAACGTGATAAATCACACCCCTACGCTTGCCGGATTACCTGTTTACCAGAAGATTGCGGAACGTGATAAATCACGCCACTACAGGTTTCATCCTGCTCGATTCATCGCTATAATTTGTTTATCGTACACCAATATATATGAAAATAAAAAATGGCAACATCGGAATGCTGCCATTATATTTGTATAATGAAATGTAGAACGTTATGCCTCTTTTATTTTCTCAAGAATCTTCTGCTCGAGTTCCTCGCAGAGTTCAGGATTGTCTTTGAGCATTGCCTTCACCTTGTCGCGTCCCTGTCCGAGTTTAGAACCGGAGTAAGAGAGCCATGCACCGCTCTTTTCGATGATGCCAAGGTCTACACCAAGGTCGATGATCTCGCCAATCTTTGAGATTCCCTCGCCGAAGTTTATCTCGAATTCCACCTTTTTGAAAGGAGGAGCGACCTTGTTCTTCACCACTTTCACGCGGGTAATGTTACCTATAACATTATCGCCGTCCTTGAGTGCGGTTGACTTTCGAATGTCGAGACGTACGGAAGCATAGAACTTCAGTGCATTTCCACCCGTCGTCGTCTCAGGGCTTCCGAATGTTATACCAATCTTCTCACGCAATTGATTGATGAAGATGCAAGTGGTATTTGTCTTTGCTATTGTAGCAGTCATTTTGCGCAGAGCCTGGCTCATCAGTCGTGCGTGCAGACCAACCTTGTTGTCTCCCATGTCGCCTTCAATCTCTGCCTTTGGTGTCAGTGCAGCCACTGAGTCGATGACGATGATGTCTACAGCGGCAGAACGGATGAGCTGGTCGGCAATCTCCAGTGCCTGCTCACCATTATCCGGCTGAGATATCCATAAGTTGCTTGTGTCTACACCGAGTTTCTCGGCATAGAAGCGGTCGAAGGCGTGCTCTGCGTCAATGAAAGCCGCAATGCCACCTGCTTTCTGGCATTCTGCAATGGCATGGATGGCGAGTGTTGTCTTACCTGAAGACTCGGGACCATAGATTTCTATGATACGTCCTTTCGGATATCCGCCGACGCCTAATGCTGCATTCAGACCGATACTGCCCGATGGGATAACATCGACATTCTCCACTTTATCATCGCCGAGGTTCATGATAGAACCCTTGCCGAAGTCCTTTTCTATTTTTGCCATGGCAGCCTCTAAGGCTTTCATCTTAGCTGATGCGGGGCTAAGCTGTTCTTCTTCTATTTTCTTTGCCATAAGTAAGTATTGTTTTTTCTGATTCTTTATATTTATTGTATCATTGACTGCAATCAGAGTTCAAGGTCGCCGTTGAATATCTCGTGCCAAGGCAGTCCCTGCTTGTTGAGCTGCTCCATGAACGGATCCGGATCGAACTCCTCTACGTTGTGTACGCCCGGTTTCTTCCATATTCCCTTGCAGAACATCATTGCGCCAATCATTGCCGGCACGCCGGTGGTGTAGGAAACGCCCTGCATTCCGGTCTCGTTGTAGGCATCCTGATGCTTGCAGTTGTTGTATACATAATATGTCTGCTCCTTGCCGTCCTTCAGTCCGCGTATGCGACAGCCGATGCTTGTCTCGCCGTCGTAGTTCTCGCCGAGGTCCTGTGGATTAGGAAGAACTGCCTTGAGGAACTGCAGAGGAACGATCTTTACCTTTGCTGTGCCGGTGCCGTCAGCCAACGGCGCCTCGTATTCCACCTCGTCGATGCGGTCCATGCCGATATTCTGTATCACTTCGAGATGTTTCAGATATGCCTCTCCGAATGTCATCCAGAAGCGGGCACGCTTTATTGTGGGGTAATTGATGACGAGACTCTCTATCTCTTCATGGTGCAGCAGGTATGACTCCTTCGGACCAATGCCGGGATAGTTCAATGGTTTGTGAATCTCCATTGGTTCTGTCTCGATGTATTTACCGTTCTCATAGTAGAGACCCTTCTGTGTTATCTCGCGGATGTTGATCTCCGGATTGAAGTTTGTGGCGAAAGCCTTGTGGTGATTACCTGCGTTGCAGTCAACGATGTCGAGGTAGTGAATCTCGTCGAAGTAGTGCTTTGCAGCGTAAGCGGTGAATATACTCGTCACGCCGGGGTCAAAGCCACAGCCGAGAATTGCTGTCAGTCCTGCCTTCTCGAATCTTTCGCGGTAAGCCCACTGCCAACTGTATTCGAAGTGTGCTTCGTCTTTAGGTTCATAATTTGCGGTGTCCATGTAGTTCACTCCACATTCCAAACAGGCGTCCATGATAGTAAGGTCCTGATATGGGAGCGCGAGGTTAATGCAGAGCTCTGGCTTGAAATCGTTGAATAGAGACTTCAGCTGCTCCACATCGTCGGCATCGACAGCCGCTGTCTGTATCGGCATGTCATAGCCTGCCTTGTGAATAGCCTCTACGAGCTTGTCACATTTTTCCTTTCTGCGGCTAGCAATCATAAACTCTGTGAACACGTCTCTGTTCTGTGCAATCTTGAATGCAGCTACTGTTGCGACGCCTCCGGCGCCAATCATAAGTACTCTTGACATAGTTATTTTGTTTTGTTATCTATTTCTTCAGGTTTAATACCGAGGGCATTCAGTAGTGAATATCCCAATATCTCCTGACGGAAATTACCGCCCGTCATAGGTTGCATGGCAAACATTGTGATCCGTTTGGTGTCGTCGCTGACGTGCGACAGTGCGCCGCGCAGCTGGTCGTAGGTCACTCCGTCTTCGCCATCGGGCACAATCATGATGCGCTTCACATTCTCTTGAACACACGCAGCGCCTACTATATCGTTGATAAATTGTGTCCTTGTGACGATATCCTCAACCTCGAGCGTCGTTATAATGAACTCGCCGAGATGGTCCTTGAATGCCTTTCCGTTCAGTTCGCCGGCGTAATCCGATGGTGCGAAGTTCTCGAATACCTTGTCGCCTTTGTCGTGTATAAGCACCACCTGCACCTCATTCTCTCCTTCGCGCAGACCACCGTCGAGAGCTATGCAGTCAAGCCATCGTGCCAAATCAGCCTTTGGGATTCGTCTGCCAATCATACGCTCGAAGTTTACACTTAGTTCAAACGCCACCTTATCTATGTAATCGGCATCGGCGATAATGATGTTCTCGCTCCAATGGTTATTTTCATTCATGCCACAAAGATACGAAAAAAGAATGAACTCCGCCATCTGTAATGCTTACTATTTTCATGTTGACACGAAAAAAACTCAGCCAATACGGTCGCTGTCGCTTTTTCAGCCAACAGCCGGCTTCGTCGGGATAAACCCCAATAGGTCATTAGGACGCATTTGCTTAGATTTGTTATTACCACCATGCTTCCTTACTGCTTTAGTCCGCTTGCCGACATATGCGATGTCATTTCATCTCGACGTAGCCCGCTACGCCTTCGATGAAACGTCTGCACATCTGCTCAACCCAAAACGGTCAATAGATTCCTTGCCTGATTTCGTCTGCTAAGATGCCACACAAGCGGACGAAAGCAGTAGGAAAGCTCTTTATATTTAATAATAAAACTACACCGCGGTCTATTGACCGTTTTGGGTTCAACAATCGAACAAAATCAGTCAAGGACTCTAATGACCGCTTGGGGATAAAAGATTTGTGATGGTTTGGTTTATAGGAAGATAAGCCTTTAGAATAGCACTGTTTTGTAATCTCCTCTTTACAAAACCTTATGTATAGTCTCGGAGCTATGACTATTTTCATGCCGTTGTGGCTTATTTGTAGATGATTACTGATTGCTGAATTGAAATTTTTGCTATATTTGCACCGTTGTGAGTGTGGATATTTCTATTCGCACTTTTTGAACGAATAGCAGGGAAATATAAATATACTACTATAAACATGACAGGTTTTTGCTTTGCCATAGTTGCAGTGTTTATCATTGGCTATGCATTTATTGCTCTTGAGAGTTTTACAAAAGTCAACAAGGCGGCCATTGCCTTGCTTATGTGTGTCATCTGCTGGTCGCTTTATGCCATTGGAGCAATTTCCGGCGCTATTCCTCCGGGACTTGATTTTGGTCAGGGTGGCATTTCAAATGTTGCTCAACTTGGAAAGATCATTGAGGAATATCTCGGTGAGGCTGGTACGACGCTGTTCTTCCTTATGGGTGCGATGACGATAGTAGAGATTGTCGATCAGCATGGCGGCTTGAATTTTGTGTCCGACATCATCCAGACCCGTCACAAGCGTAAGCTCCTCTGGCGTGTTGCTTTCATGACGGCTGTCCTCTCTGCAGTGCTCGATAACCTCACCACATCAATCGTCATGGTGATGATTATGCGCAAGTTAGTGCCCGACGTCAAGGACCGTATATGGTTTGATGTTACGGTTATCATTGCAGCCAATGCCGGCGGCGCATTCTCGCCTATTGGCGATGTCACAACGATCATGCTGTGGAACGGCAAGCAGATTACGGCATTAGGCGTTATCAGCGAGATTCTCATACCTTCATTTGTCAGTTTCATTGTGCCTACACTTATCTTACAGAATCATCTCGAGGGCGCTTGGGAACTGCCAACGACCAAGGCTGACCGTGCGGCTGTACGCCCAAGCATCGTCACACGTACCGAGCGTACGGTGATATTCTTTGTCGGTGTGGGCGGACTTTGCAGCGTTCCGCTGTTTCATCTCTTAACCGACCTACCTCCATTCATGGGTATTCTTTTAGTACTTGGCATATTATGGTTAGTGACAGAGGTCATATATCGTAACCGCGATGAGAATGATCCTATGGCAAAACGTGTGGCACAGATGCTGCGTAATGTCGACATGACCACCATACTTTTCTTCCTTGGCATCCTTATGGCAGTGTCGGTGCTCGGACGCATCAATGCCCTGACCTCGGTAGGGCAATGGCTCGACAGCGCTACGACGAACCTTGGCATTATGCAGCACTATGTAGTGACGGGCGTCATCGGTGTACTCTCTGCTATCGTCGATAACGTTCCACTCGTTGCAGCCTCTATGGGCATGTACGAGATTGCACCGATGGGCGACATGGCGCAGGACGGAATATTCTGGCAGTTGCTCGCTTACTGTGCCGGTGTCGGCGGCTCGATGCTTATCATCGGTTCGGCAGCAGGTGTTGTGGTGATGGGTCTTGAACGCATCAGTTTCGGCTGGTATATGAAGAATGTAACGTGGAAAGCATTTGTCGGCTACATCGCCGGTATGGCTTGCTACTGGATCATAAAGAGCTTAATAGAACCTTTATTCCAATAAGGCATAATGAATACAATGATATTCGGTATGGCTATGATGTTAAGTGCATCAAGTCATACCGTTTTTGAGATATGAAACACTGACATAGTAATGATGAAGAGAATATTCCGTTCGATACATAAACCAATCACAGAGAACCTCACGTTCTTTGTCTTTATGTCTTTCACGGGACTGTTCTGCATACTCTTTGAACCGGGATTCGGGCATCGGATACATGCCGCGTTCAATCTTTTCTTCGACTTATACGTGCTCTGTGCCGTCCTCGTCCTTGTGCCGACATGCATCAGACGCTATGTGCGCTATGCCCTGTATGCCGTGTTTTATCTTGTAGCGCTGGTCGACATAGTTTGCTATGTCAGGCTTGGCGCACCACTCAATCCTCTTTTCATACAACTCGTAAGGCTCACCGACAGCCGTGAGGCTACAGAGGCTCTGTCGTCCTACCTCACGGCAGATATACTCTTCTCGAAGGTGGGAGTGCTGCTTCTCGTCATTATCATCAATGTCCTTGTAGGCTTAAGGAAACAACGTCAGCCGTTGCAGTTGCGCCATCCCGTAACAGCCGGTGTACTTATATCGCTGTTTCTCGCGGTCTGCGCATGGGTCAGCCGCGATGATATTGCCTATAAGTACTACACCATGCTACTGCAGGATGATCATCTGACGACGATAGCACGTCATCCGCTCGAGCCGAAAGCAAAATACTATGTCCCTATCTACCGTCTGCTCTTCTCGCTCAATGAGAATATCCGCATGAAGGATACCGAGCGCGGACTTGTAAACGCGGTGGGCAAAGCAAAGGTCGACAGTTGCAGTTTCGCCTCGCCTAACATCGTTCTCATACTCGGCGAGAGCTGCAACAGACAGCATTCGTCGCTCTACGGCTATCGTCTCGACACCACGCCCTGTCAGAAGTCGCGTCGGAGACGTGGTGAACTGATACCTTTCAGTGATGTTGTCGCAAGTTGGAACCTCACCTGCCAGTCGCTGCAGAACATGCTCTCCACACGTAGTGAAGGCGATTCCGGCAGATGGTACGACTATCCGTTGTTTCCAACGCTATTCCGCAATGCAGGCTATCGCGTCACATTCATCAGCAATCAGTACGTCATCGACGCGTCGCAGACATTCAGCGATTTCGCCGAAGACATTTTTATCAACAACAAGCAGATTGACAAGTACAACTACGATGCACGCAACACCGCCACACATCAGTACGACTACGCACTTCTCGACGACTACCGCCGGCTGCGAAACACTCATCCGCATCAGTTGACAATCTTTCATTTCATGGGTCTCCACGGCGATTTCAACTTCAGATACCCACCGCAGTTCCGACATTTCAAGCCTGCCGACTATCCTCGCAGCGACCTCACTGAGGCTGACAAACAGATTCTTGCCGACTACGATAATGCCATGCTCTACAACGACTATGTGACCGACGCTATCATCAGACAGTTTGAAGACAAGGATGCGATAGTCGTTTTCGTGCCCGATCATGGCGAGCGGGTCTTCGACAACAGTACGGAGTGGGGGCGTAATCTGTCGTGGGACAGCAACGATGTCAAACAGCAGTTCGACATACCTTTCTGGATATGGACGTCAGAAACATGGCGCAACAATCATCCCGACACATGGGAGACGATAAAACATGTTAAGGACCGAAGGTATATGACCGACGCTATATCCCAGTTTCTGTTTCATCTTGCAGGTATCAGCACACCATATTACACACCTGAAAACGACATCTTGAGTCCGGCATACAACGAGAACAGGAAACGACTTATAAGAGGAGAAAGAGACTACGACGATATAGTTAGAAACTAAAAATGTATGAACGTGAAAGTAAAATGGGGGATGTTTCATCACGAAACATCCCCTCGTCGTAGATAAATGTATTTATATAAGTTGCCGTTCGATAGTTATCTTGCGGCAAATGGTATCTTTCTTTGTCCTCCTGCGCTTGGATATAGACATTTTTCTTATTTGCAGGACGCGTTGTTGCACTTCTTTTGTTCGTAGCTATATGCCCCTGCTGTTATTTCCGTGATGCTGAGACGTTGGAACACGATGTCATAGCCTTCGTTGTAGGCGTTCTTCTCGTACAACAGACCTATATGCCCGTCGTTCATCATCACCATTGTCGAATAGCATGCTGTGCTGTCGGTTATCTTCAGCGCCTTTATCCATCCTTTGCCGAGTCTGTCGGCAGTGGCATAGTCCTCACGGCTTTCTACTACCTTATAATAGAAACCCATTGTGCGGCGTTTAGGACTTTGTATTATCGACTGCAGTAGCAGATGACAGCTCTTTCCGCTCTTCACGTTTCTTACCGGCACCACCATTATCTCACCGTTTACGGCGTTGATGCTGTCGCGTGTCATGTTTTCAGGCATCACCTCCTCGCCCCATGTGCCGTCGGCGGTTATGAGATTCGTGTATGTGAAGACATTAAATCGCCGTCCGCCGTCCTTGTCGCGACAGCTGACGATTACGCTGCCGTCGGGCAGTTCCTCCACTTTCGCCTCGTCCTGTGCTATCGATGCCGGTCGGTCTGTACCGCCTAAGACCTTCCATGTCTTGCCGAAGTTGTCGGAATAGATTACGAAGGTGCCGATGCGCCGGTCGAAACTGTCGGGTCTCACGGGGTGTGCCGCGTAGATGCGGTAGTGGCATCCCACCTTGATGCAACGGCTCTGCATGATTTTGCCTGATGTAATGAACAGTCCCTGGGCTGATTCTCCGCCAGGCAGTGTGCCGTCGTAGAGTCCCCAGATGTCGTCAGTGCGTAACTCTCCTTGGTCCCATGTGGTTCCACCGTCGTGGCTTCTGAACAGCGCGCAGTTCTGCCGGCGCTGGTTGGTCGATCTGTTCTCGCCCCAATAGCCCACCTTTCCTGCCGCACACAACATGAGAACCTCATCGCTCTCGCGGTCGGCAACGATGCTGGGGTCGCCGAAAGCAACTCGCCAGTTGTCAGCTTTCTCGTCGCCTTGGGCAACTGTTGTTATAGGACCCCAGGTCTTTCCATTGTCACGGCTGATGCGCATGACCTCATTAATCTGCGACAGTCCGTTGTGGTTGTTGATGCCGATGTCTGCTTTATTCAGTCGATAGTCGCACACTGCGAGCAATTTGCCGTCGCGGGTATAAGCCAAAGCCGGGATACGGTAAGGCACTTCGCTGTTGGCATTGTCGAACACTACGATCTCCTTGTCGGCGGTCTGTGCCGCAAGAGCGGGCGCGACGCTGACCAGCAGTGTCGCCAAGAATATTCTTTTAAGGTAAGTTTTAGCCTTCATATTTATTTATAATGTCGTTACAGAGCATAAAGCCCTTGATTAGCATACGTGGTATATGGAATGGACCTTTGAAGATATTGCCCTTTGCCGGTTGCGCCACCGTACCGTCGCGGTGCAGATAACCGTACCATTCGCCATACTCACGGTCAGGTAGGTGAGCCTCTATCCAGTCGCTCACCTGCTTGTGGCGCTCTATATGACGCTCGTCGCCGGTGGCAAGGAACGCATAGAGGCAGGCAATGGCAGCCTCTGTCTGCGGCCACCAGAACTTCATATCCTGCGAGTAGTCCTGTGGTGGGAAGTTGCGGCAGTCGCGGAAGTTGATGATACCGCCGTACTGCTCGTCCCATCCCCAGTCCCACGACCAGTCGAGAATGGTCAGTCCGAGGTCGGTGAGATGTTTGTCCCATGCGCGGTGGCGTGCCTCTTCGAGTATGAACCACGATGTCTCGATGCAGTGCCCCGGATTGATTACACGACCGTTGCAGGTGTCGATGAACTCGCCGTTTGGTCCGACCATTTCAAGCACAGCCTTAAATTCAGGATGTACGAAGTAGCGTTGCAGCGATTGCAACGATTCTTCTATCTGCCTGTCAAGCATCGGATCCTTTATCGCTTCGCGTAGTCGTGACGCCGTATTGATAAGTATCATCGTCAGCGAGTGGCCCTGACTCTCCATTGCCGGCAGATATTTCGGATCAAGCAAGTCTGGGGTGTTCTTGTATTTCAGTATGAGTTGGAACACTTCCAACGCTCTCCGGGCATACGACTCGTCGCCTGATGCGATGGAATATTCCGACATCGCTATGGCTGCGAAGCACTCGGAGAACAGGTAGCGGCGCATGCGCAACGGTTTGCCTTCGGCGGTCACCTCGAAATACATACGCCCGTTCTCGTCCTTACAGTGGTTTTCTATGAAGTCGATACAGCTCTTCGATGCCTCCAGCCACTCCACGCGCCGCTCAATGTTATTGTAGGCAAAGGCTGCGATAAAACCGAAACGCCCCTGAAACCACACTGATTTCGTGGTGTCCATGAGCCGTCCCTCACGGTCGAGACAGGTGTATACGCCACCGTTCTTGCGGTCGAGTCCATGCTCAAGCCAAAAGGGCATGATATTTTCCGTTAGCTCACGACGATAACCGTCGGCGCATTGCTTCAGATATTGTATTGTGTCCATAGCATTAAAACTTGTTACAGCGTTCAAAGAACCCTATCTCCTCCAGTTCAGCCTTCATACGTCTCTCCTCCTCGTCGGTCATGTTTTGGAACGGCACACGGTTAGGACCAAGGTCGAAACCTAAAAGTTTCATGATGCGCTTGCCGCCTACTATATTTCCGCGGAAGTGGCATATTACGTTGATGACCTCCTGCGAGAAGTTCTGTTTCTCGCGTGCTGTCTCTATGTCGCCGTTGTTCCATGCCTCGATTATGCCCGTCAGTTCACGACCGTTGTAGTTTGTCGTGCCTCCGATGCCTCCTTGTGCGCCGCCCTGAGCGAGGCTCGGGAGTATTGTCTCGTCCTGTCCGTGGAGCATGTCGTACTTGCCGTTCTTGTAAAGACGGCACTGGTTATATTCGTAGAGACTCTCGAAGGTGTACTTGATGCCGGCAAAGTTAGGTATGCGCCCGTCGACCGCTTTCAGCAGGTCTGTCATTGGCAGGAATGCTCCGTTGAAGGCAGGGATGTGATAATAGTAGAAAGGCAGTGATGGCGCGCTGGCTGCTATGGTCTCGCAGTACTTTGTCAGTTCCTCTATTCTGCCGATTTTAGGGAATGGGGGAGCCATTGCTCCGATGCCCCATGCACCGATTTTCTCGGCGTGCTCTGCTAATTTCTGACTTTCGCGAAGGCAGCAGCTGCCCACGTGTACTATCACCTTAAAACCTTCGGGTGCCGATGCCACCCAACGCTCGGCAAGCAGCATGCGCTCTTCGGTGGTGAGCATATAGCCTTCGCCCGACGAGCCGTTGATGAACACACCCTTCAGTCCGTTCTTCACAAGCATTGCCGCATAGGCTACTATTGGTTCGAGATTGACGTCGCCGTTGGCATGAAACGGTGTGAACGGCGCATCGATGAGTCCTACTATCTTTTCCATAATATCGTTGTCGTTGATTTTGTTATATGTGTTATTGATTGAATTGTTATTTTATGCCATGTTGTCGGTCGTCGGTCTTAGGCATGTCAGCTGTAGTATTAGTGCCACTACAACGACACCGCCCAGCACGGCAAAACCCAGTCCGAGGTTTCCGCCGTCGCTCCATTTGCCCAGTATCTGCGTTACGGCGGCACCGGCAAAGACACCGGTCATATTCATTATGCCGTAAGCAGTGCTACGGTATTTCGATGAGATGAACTGGCATAGTATAGGCATGTTGTTGGCGTCGAATATACCATAACCCACACCGAAGCACAGACCGGCTCCCACTACTGCCACGAGGCTATGCCCGAAGCCGAGAAGCAGCAGGGCAGGAACGGTCAGTCCCAGACCAATGGCACTCGTATAGATGCGTCCGCGCAGGTTACGTTGTACCCATCTGTCGGACATGATGCCACCTATTATTACACCGATGAACGACGACACGGCTATCGTTATGGTCGAAATAGGTCCTGCGCTCGACATCGGTATGTCAAGACTGCCGGCAAAGAGGGTCGGCAACCAGTTCTTTGTTGCCCATCCTGGCAGGCTCGGCACGGCGAAATAGAACAGTATGATCCAGAATGCCCAGGTGGACACCACCACTGATAATCCGCTTAACGGATTGGTGCGCTTGCCAGATGTCTCCTTTGAAGATTGCTTGCTGCAATGCTTCGGGTTCTCTTTTAACAGAAGCACCAGCACTAACGAATAGGCAATGCCAATCATTCCAAACCAATGAAAGGCTGCGTGCCATGAGAATATCGCTGCCACGGTGGCTCCGAAACCGCCTATAGCCTGACCGACGTACAGTCCGGTCATGTGTATGCCGATAGCAAGTGAGCGCGACTTGCCTTCGTGCCAGTCGGCAATGAGCGACAGTGCCGACGGTATGTAAAGGGCTTCGCTGACGCCCATCAGGGCGCGGAGCCAATAGAGTTGCTGATAGTTCTGGGCATAGCCCATGAGGAATGTCACTGCCGACCATACGAATATACTGCTGACAATCAGTTTCTTGCGGCTCACGCGGTCAGCAATGATGCCGGCAAAAGGACTGACGATACCGTAAATCCACAAAAATACTGCCATCAGCGCACCGAACGCCTCGGCGCGGTTCAGTTCGGATATATCGGCTTTCATCGCCTCCTGCATGGTCGAGAGCATCTGCCTGTCCATGTAATTGAGAAGGGCTACAAACCAAAGCAGCCCTACAAGGGTCCAAGGATAATATTTTTTCATTGTCTGGGTTTTTGTCTTCGGAGGCTGTCAGCCTCGTTTTTCTTAACGGTTTATTGTTTTGATGTTGGCTCGAGAAGATAGATATGGGGGGTCCTGACCCTTGGCTTCAACTCGCCGCCTATGACGTACATACCGCGTTCGGTTAATGCCAGCGTCGCTCCGGCGCGTGCCGTGGCATCGCTCTTCGCGATTATCTTCCACTCTCCCTTTATATATAATAAGGTGTAGGGATTAAACCTGTACCATTCTATCGGATGACTTAGATAGTCGGGTTGAGGATTGTTAAGTGCAGAGAGGAACACGTCCTTGTTCACTCCGCCTACGACTATCATGCTGTCGTCGGTCACGTTTTGGGCAATGCCGCCGCCTAAGAATATCTTTTCGCCATTATCATCTGTTGCGCCTTCTGCTGTCGTCCAGCTTTCGGTAGCTGTGTCGTATATACAACCGTCGAATGCAAGTTCCGCTTTCTCCTCTCCGTCGGTGGGTTTAAAACCTCCGAACAGGCAGAACCTGCCTTTGCCTGCACAGCCGGCTACGGGCTGCATTCGTGCAATGCCGGGGAATGGAGCTATCTCCTCCCAGCCTTTGGCAGTGTTATCCATGTCAAGGCGTAACACTCTGTTCGACGGTTTGCCGTCGGCATTGCCTCCTGCCAGATAGAATCTGCCCTCCACCATCGCACCTGCCATATTGTCGAGCGTGCAGGGAAGCGAGGGGAGCGTATCTACCAAAGCCTTTCCGTCTGCTATCGTAATGCTGTAGACGTCCTTCACACTGCCGTTGTCGTTTGTGCCTCCGGCGATAATCATGCTGTTGCCGTAAGTCACTGCAACACCGTAAGCCATAGCTTGTGGCAGAGTGCCCACCTTAGTCCATACCAGACGGTCGCTGGTGTCGGTATGTGCCGTGTAGATATCCTTATAAAAACGTTTCTTGCTGTCCGGGGCAAGCGTATTCACCGGGAAGTTGCAGCCGCCAGCCATTACGATAAAGTCATTAAACCCTCCTGCAAAGCATGCAGATACGCCTTGATCAATACCGGCTTCACCATTTGGAAAACCGTCGACAGGGGTCAGTGTCGGTATTCCGCCGGCAAGCATATTAATGCCTATGATAGAGGTCATAGTGAGCAAACTTTTCATTTCTTAAGATAGTAGTATAGTTACATTACATATTTTATAACACCTCATTGCATAAAACTACTTACATCAATCTCAAAATCTTTTATCCCAAATAGGTCATTAGAGTCCTTGACTGATTCGGGTTAAAATGACGTGCATGCCATGCCAATGAACCGGACGCTGGCTGAAGCGGAACGTGATAAATCACGCCCCTACAGCTGATGAGCTTGTTTTTCCGGGCGAGGCGTAATGTGATAAATCATCTTCCTCACGTTTCCATACTACTCGATTCATCGCTATAATTTGTTTAACGAACACCAATATATCGTAAAGAAAAATCATCATCGCGGTTTTTAGCAAACGAGAAAATCAAAAGCGATGATTTGCCAAGTCTGCATGGCATAAAACCATATCTTCAAGAACCGGCAAGAGATAAAACCAGTCTAATTCCATGCTTTTTTGTTCACAAAGCGACGCTTCTTGATGCAGAAAAGGGCAATTTCATCGGCAAGAAACGGCGGTTTTAGGCGCAAGAAACATAGGTTCTTGAAACTGATTCGCATTTTCGTATACATTAAAACAATCTATCATACTGATTATCAACATCTTTCGCACAATACCAAAAACAAGCGTTTTTTGCCAACGAATGACAACACGCTGGCAAATATCGGCTGTATTTGCGATCAGAACTGCCTTTTTGTTGATTTTATTCATAATATAGGTGTAGGTATTATCGTATTTGGAAATGGCGTGATGTGAACAGTAAATGACGTTGCGTGAGCCGAAGGTGCATTATTTATCACGTTCCGAAATATCCGAGAGACAGGCAATCCGGCAGGCGTAGGGGCGTGATTTATCCCGAATCGGTCATTAGAGTCCTTGACTGATTTTGTTCGATTGTTGAGCA
>CAJPPF010000041.1 GCA_905372445.1 uncultured Prevotella sp.
AGATTGTCCCATTCCTGCCTGTGTGAGATTGTACACCACTTCGTATGTCAGGGTTCCGCTTCGGCTGATGACACCAGTGCCACCCTTCTTGAAGATATTGGTAGGCATAATGCCAACGAGTGCCCCTTCAGGAGAGATTAGTCCGGGACAGTTCGGACCAATCAGGTTTGCTCCCTTTGTCTTGATATAACGATGTGCATATACGGCATCTTCTACAGGTACTCCCTCTGTAATACATACTATAAGCTTTATTCCTCCATCTGCAGCCTCAAGCATTGCATCCTTTGCAAATGCTGCAGGTACGAAGATGATAGAGGTGTTTGCCCCTGTTGATGTAACAGCATCCCTGACTGTATTGAAAACAGGAATACCGTCAACCTCCTGTCCGGCTTTGCCCGGGGAAGTTCCACCTACGACATTGGTGCCATACTGCTTCATCTTTGATGCATGAAAACTACCGTCACGTCCGGTAATACCCTGTACGATTACTTTTGAATCTTTATTAACTAAAATACTCATTTTCTAATTCAAAATTTAGCCATTGACAATATTATTCTTTACTCTTTCCTCAAAATTAAAGACGTGAGACCATATCGACAGCTTTATGACCGGCATCAGCCATAGTAGTGCCAACGATAAACTTCGTACCCTCAAGCAAAGCACGTCCCTCAGTCTCGTTTGTGCCGGTAAGACGGATCACAATAGGAACAACTGTATCAATTTGCTTGAAAGCTTCTATAAGTCCCTTTGCCACATCATCGCAACGGGTTATACCACCGAATATATTGATCAGGACGACTTTAACATGGCTGTCGCTCAATAGCAGTTTCATAGCCTCAACGATTTTCTGTGGATTGGAGCTACCACCAATATCAAGGAAGTTGGCAGGACTGCCACCATATAACTTGATCATATCCATCGTTGCCATTGCAAGTCCGGCACCATTAACCATACATCCTATGCTGCCGCCAAGGTTTACATAACTGAATCCTTTCTCCTTGGCAGAGAGTTCTTTTTTCTCTTCTTCTGTAGGTTCATTAAGTGCTGCTACATCAGGATGACGGAACAGAGCATTATCGTCAAATGTCATCTTTGCGTCAATAGCCTTCAGTTGTCCGTCTCTTGTGACAACTAACGGATTGATTTCTGCTAAAGAGGCGTCTGTCTCAACAAACATTCTGTATAGGTTTTGAAACAAAGGTATGGCTTGCTTTACTTGTGCCATATCGTCAAAAAGATGGAATGCTGCCTCACGGGCTTTATATACAGGCAGACCAACCAAAGGATCTATTTCAATCTTGATAATTTTCTCAGGTGTTTCTTTTGCAACCTTCTCGATTTCCATACCGCCCTCACGGCTCATCATTAAGATAGGTGACTTTGTGCGACGGTCAACAAGGATACTTACATAGTATTCTGCTGCAATATCTACAGCCTCTGTCAGAAGAATACGATCAACGGTGAATCCTTTAATATCCATACCGAGAATGTTGCCTGCATGCAGACGCACTTCTTCTTCTGACGATGCAACCTTTACACCGCCAGCCTTACCACGACCGCCAGTATGAACCTGTGCTTTAACGACAACCTTCTCCAATCCAAGTTTGCGATAAGCGTCTAACGCTTCTTCAACGGTGTGACAGAGAACAGGACTATCAACAGGGAGTCCATACTTGGCAAAGAAATCCTTTGCTTGATACTCATGAACTTTCATAGAATTAAGTTTTATATTAATGTACTGCAAATTTAATATAAATATCAATACTACAAAAATAAAAACGAAGAAATATGTGTTTTCGCTCGAAAATGTTTCTATTGCGAATGGCAGTTAATCATCTATTCAGATATTACTTGTTTGCTCGAGTTCGGGATAAGAAAATCATACAACCCAACAAAAATGCGGACAGGGAAGACTTTCCCTGCCCGCATGTATTAATATGTAAATGACTTAACTTACTTGTTAAGTGCAAGGTCAACGTTTACGGCACATGCCACAGAGCAGCCTACCATTGGATTGTTACCAATGCCGAGGAAGCCCATCATCTCTACATGTGCAGGTACAGATGATGAACCTGCAAACTGAGCATCAGAGTGCATACGACCAAGAGTATCTGTCATACCATAAGAGGCAGGACCTGCAGCCATATTGTCTGGATGCAGTGTACGACCTGTGCCACCACCAGAAGCTACTGAGAAGTAAGGCTTGCCGGCACGTGTGCGTTCTTTCTTGTATGTACCGGCTGTCGGATGCTGGAAACGTGTTGGATTTGTTGAGTTACCTGTAATTGATACGTCAACATCCTCGTGCCACATAATAGCGACACCTTCACGTACATCGTCAGCGCCATAGCAGTTGACTGCAGCGCGCGGACCGTTAGAATAAGCTGTCTTGTTTACAATGTTTAGCTCGCCGGTGTAATAGTCAAACTTTGTCTGTACGTATGTAAAGCCATTAATACGGCTTATGATCATAGCAGCATCCTTGCCAAGGCCGTTGAGAATGCAACGGAGAGGTTTGTCTGCCGGTCTTGACTTGTTAGCCATCTGAGCAATCTTTATCGCACCCTCTGCTGCAGCAAATGATTCATGCCCTGCGAGGAATGCGAAACACTTTGTGTCATCGGAAAGCAGACGTGCAGCAAGCTCGCCATGGCCGATACCTACCTTACGGTCATCAGCAACAGAGCCGGGGATACAGAATGACTGGAGACCCTCTCCTATATAATTTGCAGCCTCTACAGCGTTCTTTGCCTTCTCCTTAAGTGCAATGGCAGTACCTACAACATAAGCCCACTTCGCATTCTCAAAACAGATCATCTGAGTTTCCTCACATGTCATATATGGATCAAGACCTGCTGCGTCGCAAATCTGATTAGCCTCTTCGATAGAAGCGATATTGTGCTTGTTCAAGCAAGCAAGGATCTGAGCCATACGGCGATCCTGAGATTCAAACTTAACTTCGCGAATCATATTCTATCCTCCTTATTGTTTACGTGGGTCAATAAACTTAACAGCACCGTCTTCTTCCTTAGTACGGCCGTATGTACCTGTCACACTTTTAAGAGCTTCGTTTGCATCAACGCCCTTCTTTATTGCATCCATGAATTTGCCCATGTGAACAAACTCGTAGCCACAAACCTGATCATCTTTGTCAAGATACATCTTTGTAATGTAACCCTCGGTAAGCTGGAGGTAACGGGTACCTTTCACTTTTGTGCCATAAAGAGTACCTGTCTGTGAGATAAGACCCTTTCCAAGGTCCTCAAGACCTGCCCCAATTGCAAGACCACCCTCAGAGAATGCACTCTGTGTACGACCGTAAACAATCTGAAGGAAGAGCTCACGCATTGCTGTGTTGATTGCATCACAGACAAGGTCTGTATTCAAAGCCTCGAGTATTGTCTTGCCGGGAAGAATTTCTGAAGCCATTGCTGCAGAGTGAGTCATACCAGAACAACCGATAGTCTCTACAAGGGCTTCCTCTATGATACCTTCCTTAACATTGAGAGTAAGCTTACATGCACCCTGTTGAGGAGCACACCAACCCACACCGTGAGTAAGACCGTTGATGTCATTGATTTCTTTTGCCTGAACCCACTTTCCCTCTTCCGGAATAGGAGCAGGACCATGGTTAGGTCCTTTGGCAACGACACACATGTCGTTAATTTCTTTTGTGTAAATCATTTTAAACTTAAATATTTAGGAATACAAAATAATATCTTTTCCTTTTATCTTCTTATAAGCAGGAAATATAAATCTGCATCAAATATCATTTTATTTCATGCAAAGTTACATTAAATTAACTACCTAACCAAAAATATCACGCACTTTTTGCGATTTTTTAGAAGTCTTTCAGTGAGATCTCACCTAAGTCGGCGATATAACGCTTTCTAAGATTCTTAATCTTTTGGATTAGTGAGTCGTTATTGAATTGCTCGTTCAAATCAATAGGTATTTTTAAAACTCCGTTAGACTCAATGCGGTCTATAACATCTCCTACAGTTATCATTTCAAGTGCCTTAGCTGGCTGAAACTGTGTCTCAAGGGAATTGTTCTTACCCACAATTTCCGTAAGAAGATCCACTGTGACAAGATTATATAAAAGATCGCGCGTTATACTTAGTGGAATACCTGTATCAACTTTAAGTTCTGTTGCCGAATATGCTTTTCCTCCTTCTGCGAAACGCCGGCAAATCTTACTTAATAACACAATCGTCAATAATAGCTTATGCCGATGACTAATCTCTGAAGCACCATTAGCAAAAACGAAGTCTTCCAGATTCTGATTCGTATAGCATAACTCTGCTCCAAAAAGACATATTGTCCACGACAACTGAACCCATAACATAAATAGTGGAAGTGCTGCAAATGAACCGTATATTGCATTATAGCTGGATATGAACATCTGTGCATTGATATAAAACCATTGCAGCAGATACATCGCTACAGATGCAAGAAAAGCAGGAATAATGGCAAATCTCAATTTCACAGTAGTATTCGGCATGAAAACATATAAAGCAGTGAAAACAAACCACATAAGTACGAATGGGACGAACTCTACTACAACTTGCATAGCCGGACCGAGAAGTTCATCCCAACCACTTTGAGATACCATTCTTGTGACAAAGAGTGATATACCTGACATTATGATGATGACTATTGGAGAAAGGAAGAAAATAGCCAAATAGTCCGTAAACGTCTGCATAATGTCTTTTCTGTCTGATACATGCCATATATCATTGAATGTCTGTTCTACATTGCGCGTAAGCATCACAACGGTGTATAGCATGAAGACAAGACCGATACCAAGAATGATACCACTCTTTGCATGCTCAAGATAACTGTTGACAAAGCCAATAAGAAGTTCTGCCGCCTGTGGCTGGCTTGAAAGGAGATTGCGAAACCACTCTTCTATATATTTAGTAAAACCAAATCCTCTGGCAATGGCAAAAACAACGGCACATATAGGTACAAAAGATAATATAGTACTATATGTAAGTGCCGAAGCTGCCGTTATAACACGTTTTGTAGTGAAGAACTCAATTGCAAAAACCAACTTCTTCATTATAGCATGTTCCAATAGCTTTTTTACTGCTTCCTTCATTCAAATAGTGAAAATGATATTCAAATAAAAACAGTACCCCTATAAGCCGGGTTCTGTACTCTTACAAAAGAAGAGCGTCTGTCATTTATCTACTCTATGAGTTACCCCATAGCTCTAGCGTTCTACCCTCCATCGCATTCCAAACAAGGAAACTCGGGCGGACGACCCTCAATCAATGGTATACGCGAACTTGCAGCCTCCAGCAGAAACAGCCGATATGTCACCATACCGCTGGTGGTCTCTTACACCACCTTCTCACCCTTACGCATCAATGTGAAAACAATGACACGCGGTTCTTTTCTTCTTTCAACACCTACTGTCACCAATAGCTCCTATATTAGGGAGTGGAGTATCCTTGCTGCCCGGACTTTCCTCTCGTCACAAAGGACCAGCGACAGACCGGGGTACTGTTTTATTTCTTCTTACTCTTTTTCTTCAACTGTAGCTTTGGAATACGGAGTGTATCGCCTTCTTTAACAGAGGTCACTCCATTATATGCCTCAATATAGCATTCCATTCCTTCGCCGAAATATGCCTTACTTATGCCTTTGAGTGTTTGACCTGCACGTACTGTGACCATCTGGTCAAGTCCAATAATATTATATGCACCAGTGCGTACACGTGCGTCCTTATTATATATATCATTAGGATTCGTTGCAGCACTGTTTTCGTCAACTGTTTTTTTGTCAGAATTAACCTCTGCCTTTTGTTGTGGTTTCTCTACTGACTTGTCAGACACTGATGCAATATCAGTTTTTTCAATGTCAACTGGGTTATTATTTGGTATTTTCTCCTTGCGACTTTCAACAGCACTATTATGCTTATAGTATGCCTTTGTACCATTATCACGCCCTATATCATAAATAAAATAAGCTCCGACACAAGCAAGAACCACAATAACAAGAGCAAGAATCCAACGAAGTGTCGTGAGGATTTTCTTACTGTAGTCAATGTCATCCTTAATCAGAACCTCACAATGAGTGTTATGTGGCACTGTCTCTGGTTCGAGTATTTTATCACCTTCAGGTTGCGATGTTTGTTCTGCTATACATGATTCTGTGTTCTCATGAATAACCGATTGCTCTACAACTACTGTATTGTTACGAATGTCAGCCCCTTCGTCATTTTGTTCAATAATAGGTTTTTCCGTAATTTCGTCAGTAGATTTCTTATTATCTGTATCAGTTTTTTCCGTAAAAGATCGGTGAACGGGAACTACAAGCAACTTTTCTTCAACGCTCTCTACCTCAACAGCATTCGCAATGATAGGATTAATACTTTCCTTAGCGTAATATTTTTCATCAATAGAAGCGAAATCAATATTTTCATCATCTAAATCCACTGATTCAAAAGATGCAAACGGAGAGTTTATTCTATCGCGGACAGCATTTTCCGGAGTGAAACTAAGTTTATATCGTCCCTCAATTCTAATGCGTTCACCTGTATTAATGTCTACACTGTCACGGGCGTTCATCTCAGTCAGTTTAAATGTACCAAGACCTTTGACCTTAACCAGGCGATCACTTTCCAATCGTTCGCGAATGATTGTAAATAGAGTACTGACAAAATTATCTGAATCAACATCAGATAGTGGAAATTTATCTGTCAGACAAAGACTCAGCTTATTCAACTTGCTCATCTACAATACCTCCTTTCTGCAATCGCTCCTTAAATGACGCAACCGGTTTGAAACCAAGTACAAGCTTTGGTGGCACAAGCATCTTCTTACCTGTATTCGGATTCATAAGAATACGTTCCAAACGTTTCTTAACCTCGAATGTACCGAACTGTGGAACCTGAAGAGATTCGTTTTCCTCAACTTGCGTTATAAGTTGTTCCATAACAGCAAGTACCATATTCTGGGTTGCCTGCTGTGTCTGACTTGTACGTTGCGCCAGTTCCGTTATAAATTCTTTATTGTTCATTAGAATAAGGCTATCATTATACTATCTCACCATATAAATCAAACTCTTCACTATCTGTAATATGAACATTATAGAAATGTCCTGTGAGAAGACGTTTTTTTGCAGGAATAAGCACCTCGGGGTCAACTTCGGGAGAACAATATTCTGTACGTCCAATATAATAATCACCTTCCTTACGGTCAATGATGACCTTCATGGTCTTACCTACTTTCTCTGCCTCTACCTCTGCACTTATCTCCTGCTGAAGAGCCATTAATCTATCTAATCGTCGCTCCTTTATATTTTGAGGTACGTTATCCTCATAATGCTCTGCGCCAAAAGTTCCTTCTTCTTCTGAATAAGTAAAAGCTCCCATACGTTCGAAACGTGTTTCACGCACAAAATCCATGAGCTCTTCGAAATCCTTATCCGTCTCACCTGGGAATCCCACCATAAGAGTAGTGCGGAGATGAATGCCAGGCACAGCCTCACGTATCTTCTTCACAAGATCAATGGTCTCTTGTTTGCTTACGTTACGATGCATTGCGTTGAGCATATTGTCACTGATATGTTGCAGAGCTATGTCAAGATACTTACATACATTTTTCTTCTCGCGGATAACATCAAGTAGTTCCATCGGGAATTGATTTGGATATGCATAATGAAGACGTATCCATTCCACGCCAGGGATATCAGCAATATCTGAGATAAGATCTGCTATATGGCGTCTACCGTAAAGATCTATTCCGTAATATGTCAACTCCTGAGCTATAATCTGTATTTCTTTAACGCCCTCATTAACCATGTCTCGCACTTCGTCAATAATTTCTTCTTTCGGACGGCTTTGATGTCTTCCTGTAATAATTGGTATTGCGCAATAAGCGCAATGACGGTCGCATCCCTCAGATATCTTCAAATAGGCATAGTGCTTTGGCGTACTGCGGTGGAGCATTCTTGTGGTAGTCTCACAAGCCGTGCCTAACTGTGGCAGTTCTTCCGCCATTTTGCGGAAATTGAACTTTCCAAAATATTTATCCACCTCTGGAATCTCTTCTTCCAGTTGGTTGAGATAGCGCTGCGACAGACATCCCATCACATACAAATAACCTATCTTTCCTGAGTTTTTTTGTTCTATGAGTTCGAGGATTGTATCAATACTCTCTTGCTTGGCATCCTCTATGAATCCGCAAGTATTTACGACTACATACTCTCCTTGTGGACGTTTAGGATCAAAGTTGCAACGATAACCTTTCTTCAGCAACAGACGTGTAAGAGCCTCGCTATCTACAAGGTTCTTAGAACATCCCATTGTTATTATGTCAATCTGTCCTTTTTTCAATTTGATTGATATCTGTATTTTATATTTTTCTTATCCGAAAAGAGAATTAACAAATTCGCTACGATTGAACAGTTGCAGATCTTCCATATGCTCACCCAATCCGATATACTTCACCGGCACCTTCATCTGATCCGAAATACCGATTACGACGCCACCCTTAGCTGTGCCATCAAGTTTTGTGACTGCGAGAGATGTTATCTGTGTGGCTGCCGAGAACTGTTTTGCCTGTTCAAAGGCATTCTGACCTGTTGCAGCATCAACAACGAGCATTACTTCATCTGGCGCGGTAGGTACTACTTTAGACATGACGTCCTTGATTTTTTTCAGCTCATTCATTAGTCCTACTTTGTTGTGCAGACGACCCGCGGTATCAATAATCACGACATCAGCACCGTTAGCCTTGGCAGAAGAAATTGTATCGAATGCAACAGAAGCCGGGTCTGACCCCATCTGTTGTTTCACCACTGGCACACCTACGCGTTCGCCCCAAATACAAAGCTGCTCTACCGCTGCCGCGCGGAAAGTATCGGCAGCACCAAGGTATACTTTCTTTCCTGCCTGTTTAAACTGATAAGCAAGTTTTCCAATTGTTGTGGTCTTGCCTACTCCATTTACGCCAACAACCAAAATAACATAGGGTATATGACCTTCAGGAATATCCCAATTATCGTTATCTACTGAATTATTTTCAGCGAGCAGTGCAGTAACCTCTTCACGAAGAATTCCATTAAGCTCAGATGTTGACACATATTTATCACGTGCCACACGTTCTTCTATACGTTCAATAATTTTCAATGTAGTATCTACACCGACGTCACTGGTGATTAGAATCTCCTCAAGATTATCCAACACATCATCATCGATGGTGGATTTTCCTGCAACAGCTCGTGAGATCTTATCAAAAACACTCGTTTTTGTTTTTTCAAGACCCTTGTCGAGAGTTTCTTTCTTCTTTTTATTAAACAATCCAAAAATGCCCATATAGCCTCGTTTTCTTCGTTATACCATAATTTTAGCGCAAAAGTACAACTTTTTTTTCACAATCCCATACCACAGCAAAGAATTTATTAATAAATTACTTTGACAAACACCTGATATCGATTCTGCCACCACGCCAAACCTTTAAATTATATTAAATCTTTTATATCTAAAGATACAATGAGACTATTATATCAAAGAAAAGTATTAATTTTGCATTCGATTTGTTCTGTTCAGGCTCGAACAAGTGGCAATATATGAGGTTGCACGCCTGCCAGAAATAACGCTATATTTATAGAAATGTACGCAATTGTAGACATGAAAGGTCAGCAGTTCAAGGTAGAAGAGGGTCAGAAACTCTTTATCCACCATGTTCAGAACGCTGAGGCTGGTCAGACTCTTGAGTTTGACAAAGTATTGCTCGTTGATAACAACGGTGCAATCGCAGTTGGTGCGCCTACTGTAGAAGGTGCAAAAGTTTTAGTTGAGGTAGTGAACCCACTCGTTAAGGGCGACAAAGTCATCGTTTTCAAGATGAAGCGTCGTAAGGACGAGCGTAAGCGTAACGGTCACCGTGAGCAGTTCACACAGGTAGTTGTTAAATCAGTAATCGGTTAAGGAGGAATTAAGCATGGCACATAAAAAAGGTGTTGGTAGTTCTAAGAACGGCCGCGAATCAGCTTCACAGCGACTTGGTGTAAAAATTTGGGGCGGTCAGAAGGTTGTCGCAGGTAACATAATAGTTCGTCAGCGTGGTAACAAGCACTTCCCAGGCAACGGTGTTGCTCAGGGTAAAGACGATACTCTTTACGCACTCATTGATGGTACTGTAGAGTTCCATAAGGGTAAGTACGACAAGAGCGTCGTATCAGTTATCCCTGCTACCGAAGCATAATCAATAAGTAAACACTTATTCCAAACAAACACAGGTTTCCCCGTCTCTCCTTGAGAGGCGGGGATTCTTGCTTTTTAACAATCCGAAAAACATATACGAATTAATAAAGCTAATTAATAAAGCTATAGTATTGGCATACAAACGAAGTGTATCCTTTTGAGCCCACTTCATGCCAGCTCAGTCTACATATTGTCCAAAATTATCCAAAACTGGGGGTATTCGCCGCACAAAGGAAAGAAATCCGTAACGCCTTTGTAATAATCTCATTGTCAGCCGATTGGAAAACACCCTATTTTGGTCGACCAAAATACCCTATATTGCAACACCAAAACACCCTATATTGCATGACCAATATAGGGTGTTTTGCTTTCGCATTCCATATTTCTTTATTTTTACTACAAATACAATGACCGATTTAGACTATAAGGGTATATGTTGTTTAGCGTTGAAGAAAAACACGTCAAATCACTTGATTTGATGTGGCTTTTCGTGGGTTTTCCACCAAATATTTATAACACTATTGATTTAACCCAAAACTCTAAGTTTGGGGTTAACGTACATGTTAAATATAAAATATTTATCCTTGGCTCGTATTTCTCAATTATTTTTTGTAATTTTGCCACTTAAAGAATAAAAGCAAGCAAAGCAATAAACAGTAAAAATAATAACATGCTTACACTAAAATTGATCAACGAAGAGACCGAGCGCGTGATAGCCGGCCTTGAGAAGAAGCACTTCAAAGGTGCAAAAGAAGCTATCGAGAATGTTCAGTCCATAGACCGTATACGCCGTGAGGCTCAGCAGGCTCTCGATGCAAATAAGCAGGAGGCAAATCAACTCGCTAAGCAGATAGGTCAGTTGATGAAGAATGGACAAAAGGAGGAAGCAGAGGCAGTAAAGGTTAAGGTTGCAGAACTGAAGGATGACGCACGGACCCTACAGGAAAAGCAGGAACAGGCAGAACAAGACCTTGTCACAGCCTTATGCCAGATTCCAAATATTCCTTATCCCGAGGTACCGGAGGGTATGTCTGCAGAAGACAACTGGGTCGTAAAGTCAAACCTCAAGGAGTGTGTTATAGGTGTTGACAAAGTAGGAAACTGGAATGTTAATCCGGAAAATGTAGAAGCAAAACTTCCACACTGGGAATTGGCAAAGAAATACAACCTAATAGACTTCGATCTTGGTGTGAAGATAACAGGTGCAGGTTTCCCCGTATATATAGGTAAAGGCGCTCAACTGCAACGCGCACTCATCAATTTCTTCCTCGCAGAAGCAAACAAGAGTGGATACACTGAGATAATGCCTCCTACGGTTGTGAATCAGGCATCCGGTTACGGCACAGGACAGCTGCCCGACAAGGAAGGTCAGATGTATCACTGCGATATTGACGACTTATACCTTATACCTACTGCTGAGGTTCCTGTTACAAATATCTATAGGGACGTGATACTCGATGAGAAAGAACTCCCTATTAAGAACTGTGCATACACACAGTGTTTTCGTCGTGAGGCAGGTTCTTACGGCAAGGATGTGAGAGGTCTTAATCGCCTTCATGAGTTCTCAAAAATAGAAATTGTACGTATTGACACTCCTGAACACTCAGCAGAGTCGCATAAAGAGATGCTTGAGCATGTGGAGGGCTTGCTGAAGAAACTTGAGTTGCCTTATCGTATCTTGCGTCTCTGTGGCGGTGATGCATCATTCACGTCTGCTGTATGCTACGACTTTGAAGTGTTCTCTGAGGCACAGCAACGCTGGCTCGAAGTTTCATCAGTATCAAACTTCGACAACTATCAGGCAAATCGTCTTAAATGTCGCTATCGCAATACAGAAACAAAGAAAACAGAACTCTGTCACACTCTCAACGGATCTGCCCTTGCACTTCCACGTATTTTAGCGTCTATACTTGAGAACAACCAGACCGCAGAAGGAATACGAGTTCCTAAAGCTCTTGTGCAATATTGTGGCTTTGACATAATTAAATAAGTAATAACCTCGCTACCCTCCAGTTCTGTTAAGGCAGAAAAGGATTGCAAAAACATCAAAACAACGGTAACGGTATGAATAAAATCATTCGCAAGGAACAGTTCTCAGAGAAAGTGTTCAGTTTCGTTATTGAAGCACCACTGATAGCCTGCAGTCGCAAGGCAGGACATTTTGTTATTGTGCGAGTGGGCGAAAAAGGCGAACGCATGCCACTTACAATTGCCGACTCTGATATAAAATACGGAACTATCACACTCGTAGTGCAGAAGGTAGGACTTAGTTCCACAAAATTTTGCAATCTCAACGAAGGCGATTACATCACAGATGTGGTAGGACCATTAGGTCAGGCAACACATATTGAGAACTTCGGTACAGTGTTATGTGCCGGAGGTGGTGTAGGAACTGCTCCTATGCTTCCTATAATTAAAGCACTGAAATTAGCCGGTAATCGTGTGATTTCTGTCCTTGCAGGTCGTTCCAAGGAACTTATCATACTTGAAGAACAGGTACGCGAGTATTCTGATGAGGTCATCATAATGACCGACGATGGTTCTTACGGACAGAAAGGTCTTGTTACTGCCGGTATGGAGCAAGTCATCCTACGCGAGAAAATAGATAAATGCTTTGCCATTGGTCCTGCCATAATGATGAAGTTCTGCTGTCTCCTCACAAAGAAATACGAAATTCCTACAGAGGTGTCGCTTAACACTATCATGGTAGACGGTACAGGAATGTGTGGTGCCTGCCGAATCACGGTAGGTGGAAAGACCAAGTTCGTATGTATAGACGGACCAGAATTTGATGGACATCAAGTTGACTTCGACGAGATGTTCAAACGTATGGGAGCTTTCAAGGCTGTCGAACTTGAAGAGATGGAACATTTAGATGAACACCTCTCTCCTACTTACACTGATGCCATAAGGCATATGGAGCATCTGATTGACGTAACAGGCATGACTACCGACACTCCTCTCAACGAACTCATCGACCGTGATGCAGCCTGGCGTAAAGAGTTACAAAAGTCGATGAAGCCAAAGGAGCGAATGCAGATTGGACGGTGTAAGATGAGCGAACTTGATCCGGTTTATCGTGCTACTACACGTACAGAAGAAGTAAACAAAGGACTTACCGTTCCTCAGGCTATGACAGAGGCTAAGCGTTGCCTTGATTGTAAGTCTCCTTCTTGTATGGAAGGATGTCCGGTAAGTATTAACATACCTTCTTTTATTAAGAATATAGAGCGTGGACAGTTCCTTGAAGCTGCAAAGGTTCTTAAATCAACAAGTGCTCTGCCAGCTGTATGCGGACGTGTGTGTCCGCAGGAGAAGCAATGTGAGAGTTTGTGCATACATCATAAGATGAACAGTCAGCCGGTAGCCATTGGTCATCTCGAGCGATTTGCCGCTGACTACGAACGCGAAAGCGGAAAAATTTCTCTTCCCGAAGTAGCAGAGAAAAATGGAATCAAGGTGGCTATCGTAGGTTCTGGTCCTGCAGGACTTACATGTGCCGGCGATATGGCAAAGGAAGGATACTCTGTCACGGTGTTCGAGGCACTCCACGAAATTGGTGGCGTACTGAAGTATGGAATACCTGAATTCCGTCTGCCAAATGATATTGTAGATGTAGAAATAGAAAACCTCCGGAAGATTGGTGTCAACTTCGTAAAAGACTGTATTGTAGGTAAAACAATCACAATACAGGAACTTGAAGATGAAGGTTTTAAAGCGATATTTATAGCATCAGGTGCTGGTTTACCGAACTTTATGAATATCCCCGGCGAGAATGCGGTGGGAGTAATGTCATCAAATGAATATCTGACCCGTGTAAACCTAATGGATGCTTCTAATCCAGAGAGCGATACTCCTATAGTTAAGGCTCGTTCGGTAATGGTTGTTGGTGGCGGTAACACTGCTATGGACTCTTGCCGCACGGCAAAACGTCTTGGAGCAGAGCGAGTATTCGTTGTATACCGTCGCTCGGAGGCAGAGATGCCTGCTCGACTTGAGGAGGTGAAACATGCCAAGGAAGAAGGAATAGAATTCCTTACACTTCACAATCCTATTGAATATATTGTCAACGATAAAGGTAATGTCTGTCATGTAAAACTTCAAGTAATGGCTTTAGGGGAGCCTGATGCATCTGGTCGTCGTAGTCCTGTGCCTATAGAAGGTAAGATTGAGACCATCGACATTGACCAGGCTATTGTTGCAATTGGTGTCTCCCCTAACCCACTCGTTCCGAAATCGGTAGAAGGACTGGCGTTAGGACGCAAGAATACTATTGCAGTGAACGAAAAGATGCAGTCATCTATACCGACTATCTTTGCGGGTGGCGATATTGTGCGTGGAGGTGCAACAGTGATTCTTGCCATGGGTGATGGTCGTAAAGCCGCTGCTTCAATGGTTGAAATGCTAAAAAAGAATTAAAGATTATGATGAAAAAGCTTTTCTTACTGCTTTTGATAACCGCAGTCTGTCTCAATTCTGTTTACGCC
>CAJPPF010000042.1 GCA_905372445.1 uncultured Prevotella sp.
ATTGTAGCTTCTATATCAGCATTTGCCGTATTTTTATCCTTTGCGTTGTACTTGTCTATGAGCCTATCCATATCTTCAGAAATCTTGCTGTCTGTCACCTGCGCATATACTTGAGTACTTGATATGGAGGTATGCACCATCATCTTGGCAATGCTCTCAATGGGAATACCTGCGCTAAGAGTCATCGTGCCGAAAGTGTGGCGAACCATGTGCGTGGTAAAAGGAAAGGCTATGCCAGCTCTAAGGCGCAATGCTTTAAGATACGATTGATAGGTGGCATACCCTATGAAAGGGAGCAGTGTTTCTCTTCCATCGCTGTGGTGCTTCTCCATCAGCCTTATGGCTTAGGGCAGCAGTTTGATACGGCAGAGTACGCCTGTCTTGTGGCGGTTGAACTTCAGCCAAAGACTTCCCTCATCATCACGGAAAAGATGCTTCTTGCCAAGTTCCATCAAATCACAATAGGCAGCACCTGTATAACTGGCAAAGAGGAAAATATCCCTTGCCGTTTCCATTTCCTCCTCCAAGTCCTCAAAGTAGAGAGCCTTCAATTTTGTCTAATGCTTCCTTGTCCAATGCTTTGGGCAGCTTCTTGTCGCCCTTGCTGATTTTGGCTTTGTCAAATAGTAGTACATCTTCCAATCCTTCACGGTAAGCCAACCTGCATACCGTCTTCAAATGCGTGGCTGCATTATAGAATGTGCTTTCTTGAAAACCGCACTCACCTAAGAAATACTGCCCAAACTCATAGATAAAGTTCTCTGTGAGCTGTGAGAAAGCCAAGTCTGTTACCTTGTATTTCCGTTGAATAAACTTCTGCAAATGAATTCGGGTAGAGTGATAGCCGTGTATGGCTCCTTCCTTGATGTCTATACCAACATGGCTTTCCTTCTCCTTAATGAGCATATCCAGCCTTTCGACAAGCATACACCGTGTCTGCACACTACCTTGAAACTGTTCCTTTACATCGGTTGCATCAAATGGGCAACCTTTGGAAAGTAAGGCTTGATAAGCCGACTGAACAGATAATAGCAAACTCTCCAACCCGCCGTTTATCTCCACCGCCTCACGACTCTTGCCGTCCATTCTGCTCTCTCGTGGATTCCACAATTCGGGGTTGCAGGATAGTTTACAATTGAACTGCGCAACATTCCTTCCAAGCGTGATGCGTCCCATAATAGGAGCCTTGCCAGACTTGTCAAGACCGCTCTTTTTAAGGTATAGCAACACCTTCATTTTCTCTTGTTTCAAACGCTTTAATTTTTATGGGCAAAGTTACCCGAATTAAAGCGTTCCTCACTTATGCAGAAAACTGCCGACCATAGCAACAGCCACACGAGCGAAAATAATTCAGTTACCGAGCGTTGCTCCATCGTTACCTATGGCGAAATCGGGTAACGGTTTAGTAACTGAACTTCTGTCTAAATCTGCATATTCCTGCCCTTTTTGAAAAGAGAACTTCTATGTAAACTGCTTCGTTTCTCGCTCATTATCAGTTAGTTTACGTCAACTTCGATCTTTCTTCATTTTCTTTGATTAGTTGCTGTCCGATAAATAAAGACTTGCAGACCTTTCATTCAGTTTTTGCCGTACACCAATATTAGAAAAAAGAACCGGAACTGGCGTAATCCTTGTGCGTCGATGACGTGCGTGTCGCCATAGTAAAAACTTAAGGCAGGTTCCATAAAACCATGTCATCGTGGACATCAGTTATGAAACCTGCCTTAAAATTGTTATATATGACTTGCTATATATGGCTAATCTTTTTTCAGCCAACAGCGTCGGGTTTGGGTTAAAGAGTCACGTTCACTCCTACACCTAATACATTATTCGTACGTGTGTAGTCGTTTACGCTACCGTTGGCGTCAGCTGCGCTGGTCTTGTAGTTGTCGTAGTTTGTACGGAAATAAGCCGCTTCGACAGCTATACGCTCGTTGAACCGGTATTTCGCACCGATACCGTAGGACCAAGAATTTACTACGAACGACATATCGTTCATGTATTTGTCAGATAGACCGTAGCGTGTAATCTGGAATCCGGCGCTGACTGTGAGCTTGTCGATAGGGTCGTACTCCACACCACCGAGATACTCGTTGGTGTCGTTGTTGAGCAATTTCTGGGCATTGCCGTATTTCTTTGCACTCTTATCGAAGTAGTGGTGATAGCCGGCGTTAATGCGAACGTTTGGCAGTGCGGTCCATTGTGCACCGAGTGTAAGCAGGGCAGGAGAGTCCTCGTCGATTTTTGTGCCGTCGCGGAACTTATTAACTGCTTCTATGAGGCTTGCTTCCTTCACCGTAGAATTATTCTTCAGCTCCATGCGTGTGAGGAATTCATACTTCGCAGCGAAGTTGAAGTTGCCTGTCTTATAGTCGACACCGATGATTGGGGCTATACCGAATCCGGTCTGGTCAGACTGGAGCTTCACTCCGTCGGCGTAAGGCGCCAGCTGTGCAGCGCTCGCATTGAGTTGCTCCGCTTGCTTCAGGAGTGCTTTTACAGGAGCCTGTTGCATAGCCTGTTCCTGTGTCAAGCCGGCTGCAACATATTGAGCTACGACAGAAGCGATTTTTGTCTGAAAGCCTTTCTCCACCAGTTTGAAATAATCAGGCAGCGAATAGCCCGTTGTACCTGCCATGGCTTGAATGTTCTGAATGTTCACCTTGTAACTTGCTGTGCCGTAGAGTGCGCGAGCACCGAGGTAAATTGACCAGTTGTCGTTGAGCTTATATGCCGCGCCGAGGGTAAATCCGAAGTAATATTGTCTACCCATCATGTAGCTGTCGGCGTTGTAACCCGTCACCTGTGGTACTGCTATGCCGGCAGCGTTCAGTCGTTTTGAGGTCTGTCCGAGCTGGTAGGCAATGCCTCCGATAGCACTCTCGAACGAGCCAAGACCATTGTTGAACTCTGCCTTACCGCCACCACCGTTGAGTGCGAAGTTAAACTGTAAAGACCAGCGGTTTTTGTTGTAAGCAGCTTGGACTGTAGGAAGGAACGGAGCTGTTGCCTCACCTTTATATTCCTTTGTAGTATGTCCGTTGTTGCGTGCACCAAGGGCGAAGAGAGGATTTGTGGTGTTTATCACGCGTGTCTGGCGTGCTGACTGCCAACCGAAGGCGAAATGGAATCCGTCTTCCAAGAAGGCAACACCGGCAGGGTTGTGGTAGACTCCGTCAATACCGATAGCTGCATCGCGTGCAGGGTTACGGAGAAATGAGATACTTTGATTGGTGTTTGTGAGAATACCGCCGGCAAATGTGCTGAGGGTAGATGCGGCGAAGACTATGGTAACGCCGATTTTCTTTAGATTTTTCATCCTTAAAAACAATTTCTTTTTTATTTTCTTGCGTTGCTGAACTGCAGCAAGCACTTTTATTTTTCGGCTGCAAAGGTATAAAAAATGCACATTCCTACCAAGAAATGTGCAAAGTATTTGTAAGAAATGATATAAAAAAGTGGAAAATTAGAACAATCCTTGATTTATCTCATCTCTATTTGTAGAATTGTGTGAATGCCTTGACGCAGTAGATATGGTCGGCAACTGACGCCGTCTCGCGGCAGCTGTGCATGGCAAGCATGGCGTTGCCCATGTCCACTCCGCGCAGCGGAATGCTTGATGCGAGAATGTTTCCTAATGTAGAGCCGCCGGCAACATCGCTGTGGTTGACAAATCGCTGGCACGGAACGCCTGCCTCACGGCATATCTCTGCGAAGATGGCAGCGGATACGGCGTCGCTGGCATACTTCTGTGCGGCGTTGAACTTGATGACCGGACCACCGCCAAGGTGAGGATGATTCGTTGGGTCGTACTTCTCGGGGTAGTTAGGATGCCATGCATGAGCATTGTCGGCAGAAATCATGAACGCGTGTTCCACAGCCTGGTAGAAGCCTTCCATCGTGTCGCCCTGTGCCAATGCTATGCGCTGCAGCATTGATGCAAGGAACGGACTGCCTGCTCCCTGCTTCGTCTGTGAGCCTGTCTCCTCATTGTCGAAGATAGCGAGCACCTGTGTGGCGTTGGCTGTAGTGCCGGCGTTGGCAAGGAGAGCCTCAAGTCCGGCGTAGCACATTGACAGGTCGTCGATGCGTCCGGAAGAGATGAACTCGTTGTGCACGCCGAAAGTGCATGCCGGTGTGGCATCGGCGAGATAGAGGTCGAAGTCGAGAATGTCGTCGGCATTGACATTCAGTTCCTCGCGTATAATATTAATAAGGAGGTTGTCGCATTCTAATTCGTTGCTTATTATTCCGAGAATCGGCAGCACGTCTTTCTGTCGGCTCAACGCCACGCCGTCGTTGACCTGGCGGTTGAAGTGTATGGCGAGGTTGCTTATCTGTAACAGCGGACGCTTTACGTGGAGCAACTTCGTCACCGGGCTCATCGCGTCCTTGCCGCGCACAATGACACGTCCGGCAAGAGTGAGCGGACGGTCGAACCATGTCGACATGATAGGACCGCCGTATACTTCGGTGTTGAGCTTCACTATGCCACCTTCGCAAAGCATCTCTGCGTTAGGCTTGATGCGGAATGTAGGTGAGTCGCAGTGAGCGCATATCATGCGGAAACCGGCATCGGAGAGTTTCTCCTTGCCGATATGGAACGCAAAAACTGACGAGTCGTTTTTCGTAACGAAGAACTTGTCGCCCGGCATTGCGCTGACAAGTGGACTTGCAGCGTCCATGTGTTTGAAACCAGCAGCCTTTAACTGCTCTGTAATAGCCTTCACGGCGAGGAAGTTCACCGGTGAGGCATCGAGGAAAGATAATAGTCGTTGTATCATAGTCTTATTGTTTGTTGTCGTCAGCAGGAACATCCTTCTCCGGATATGCCACACGTGCATGGTAGATAGCTTTCAGTCTCTCTATGAGAACCTGTTTGGCAGTTGCGATGTCGCGGAACGTTATGGGACATTCCTTGAAGCAGCCCTCAGCCACCTGACTGTCGATGATTTTGTCGACGAGCTGTGTAATCGCCTCTTCGGTATGTTCTTTCAGCGAGCGCGAAGCAGCCTCCGTGGCATCAGACATCATGAGAATGGCTTGCTCGCGAGTGAACGGATTAGGACCGGGATAGGTGAAAGGCAGTGGGTCAATCTCCTCGCCGGGATGCTCGTTCTGTTCTTGTACGTAGAAATATTTTGTTATACCCTTGCCCTGATGCGTAAGGATGAAGTCCTTTACGAATTGTGGCAAGTCGTAGCGCTCGGCAATGCTGACACCGTTTGTCACATGAGCGATGATATATTGCGCACTTTTCAAGTTCGACAGTTTGTCGTGAGGATTCACGCCTGTCTGGTTTTCTGTGAAATAAATCGGGTTCACCATTTTTCCGATATCATGATAGAGTGCACCGACACGCACTAACAAAGCATTGGCACCGATGCGGTTGGCTATGGCAGATGCAAGGTTTCCTACTGTTATGGAGTGCTGGAATGTGCTCGGCGCCACCTCACTCAACTCGCGTAGCACGCCTTTGTTAGTGTTGAGAAGCTCAAAGAGCGTTATGTCGGAAGTGAAGTCGAAGAGTTTCTCGATGAGGTACATCAGCGGATATGACAGCAGAAGCAGTACGCCGTTGACGAAGAAATGTGCGTACATATCGGAGTTGAGTTTCGACAGGTCGTTGCTCTGCATGAGCTGCAAGGCGAAATATGCTATGCTGCTTGCTATTGCTACTGCCAGTGCCGTCTTCAACACTTGCGCACGGTTTGACATCTCGTTCAGAGAATACACTGCCGCCATACCAGCCACGAGCTGTACGATGAGGAACTCATACTGATAGGTCACAGCGGCTGCGCAGATAAGAACCATCACGGTGTTTGTGGTGAATGCCGTGCGAGAATCCATGAAGACACGCACGAATATTGCCGTCATGCTGTATGGAATGATGTAGACCGAGAAGAAATTATGGTTCATCACTAACGATGTCAGAATAGGAAATATAGTGATGAGGAGATATAGCATAAGCATTGTCTTCGGCTTGTCGAAGTAGTCGCGGCGGTAAAGATAGAGATAGACCGTGAAGAGACATACTATCAATGTCACGAATATTATCTGTCCGAGAAGTGTGTCGCGCACCTCGCTATTGTCAGAACTGCGTCGGTGTTTCTCTTTCATGAACGATGTGATGACACGGTCGGTGTATGCGTCGACGAGCTCGCCACGGTCGATAATCTTCTGTCCCGTACGTACAACGCCCTTTGTCAGTGGAATAGTAGCTATCAGATCCTCACGCTCGCTCTCCGTCCGTTGCTTGTCGTAGATAACGTTCGGCACGATGTACTCATTCAGATTACATTTCTGCAGCGCCTGCCGCAACTCTCCAAGTTCGTCGTCGATGAACATCTGACCGTAGGCGGTGCGAGTGGAATAGAAGTAACTTATGTATCTGCTCTCGGCTTCCTTTCCGTTGATGAGGCGTATCTGTCGCGTGGTATCCTCCGCAAGAGTTGAATAATCGTGCGTCGACATTATTCCTGCCTGATAGACACGATGCAGACGGTTGGTCACTATACGCAGATATTCCTCCGGCAGCCCCGGCAGTCCGTCCTTATAGTCATGCTCGAGTTTTGCCACCTGCTGGCGTTCAATATTGCTGTCGATGACATAATAAGGTTGAAACTGCTGCAGAATAGAGTCGCATTCCTGTTGGTAAGCCTGGTCGGACTTATAGACCGGGAAATCGAACTTGGCAATGAATGTGCCATACATCCACGGCATGCCCACCTCGTATTTGAATGTCTGGGTGTCGTTGCGTGGCAGAAAACTGATAATCATCACTATCGATGTCACCACCAACGTGACCCGTGTAATTACATTCCTCCAGAAGAAAGGAGAGTTATTTTTGTTAATATTCATATAATATATGTCAATATTCTGTTGTGTATTTATTTTCTCGCATGCGAAAATACGAAAAAAAATTCTCTAAACAGAAAAATTAGTTGTACTTTTGCAGAAAAGATAATAAATAATTGGTTTCGTGACATAAATCTGTATGATTCTGTGATTGCAGTCATGCTTTTTAATGTTCGTTGCTCAATTCGTCTAAAGTAAACTATATGGATAGAAAAGTAAGAGTGCGTTTCGCGCCAAGTCCAACCGGTGCACTGCATATCGGTGGTGTGCGTACAGCATTGTATAATTATCTGTTTGCCCGTCAGCATGGTGGCGACCTGGTGTTCCGCATTGAAGACACCGACTCTACCCGCTTCGTTCCCGGAGCAGAGGAATATATCCTTGAGTCGTTCAGGTGGCTGGGTATAAAGTTCGATGAGGGCGTCAGTTTTGGTGGCGACAAAGGTCCTTACCGCCAGTCAGAGCGCCGCGACATATATAAGAAATATGTAGAGCAGCTTCTCGACGTAGGAAAGGCTTATTTGGCATTTGACACTCCAGAGGAGCTTGAGGCGAAGCGTGCTGAGATAAATAATTTCCAATATGACGCTTCTACACGTATGTCGATGCGCAACTCGCTGAGTCTTTCAAAGGAAGAAGTCGACGAGCTGATAGCTGACGGCAAGCAATATGTGGTACGTTTCAAGATAGAACCGGGCATCGACGTCCATGTCTACGACCTTATCCGTGGTGAGGTTGTAATAAAAAGCGACATCTTAGACGATAAGGTGCTCTATAAGAGTGCCGACGAACTGCCGACATATCATCTCGCAAATATCGTCGACGACCATCTGATGGATATTTCTCATGTCATCCGTGGTGAGGAGTGGCTGCCAAGTGCTCCGCTTCACGTGCTTCTCTACGAGGCTTTCGGTTGGAAAGACACCATGCCGCAGTTTGCGCATCTGCCGCTGCTGTTGAAACCTGAAGGCAAGGGTAAGCTCTCAAAGCGCGACGGCGACCGTCTTGGTTTTCCCGTGTTCCCGCTTGAGTGGCACGATCCAAAGACCGAAGAGGTGTCGTCAGGCTATCGCGAGAGTGGCTACTTCCCCGAGGCAGTGGTCAATTTCCTCGCATTGCTGGGTTGGAATCCGGGTACGGAACAGGAACTCTTCACCCTTGATGAGCTCGTAGAGGCGTTCGACATATCGCGCTGCTCAAAGGCAGGAGCGAAGTTTGATTTCCAGAAATGTATCTGGTTCAACCATGAGTACATCCTCCACAAGAGTAATGAAGAGATAGCCGAGCTGTTTGCTCCTATCGTTGCAAACAATGGTGTGGAAGAGTCGTTGGCGCGAGTGACAGAGGTTGTAAGTATGATGAAGGACCGTGTGAACTTCGTAAAAGAACTCTGGCCACTCTGCTCGTTCTTCTTCATTGCTCCTACATCCTATGACGAGAAGGTGAAGAAAAAGCGCTGGAAGGAGTTCTCTCCACAGCAGATGACCGAACTCCGCGATGTCCTTGCCAGTCTCGACGACTTCTCTATCGAGAGTCAAGAGGCTGCTGTACACAAGTGGATAGAGGAAAAGGAATATAAACTCGGCGATGTGATGAACGCGTTCCGCCTCTGCCTCGTCGGCGAAGGCAAGGGACCGGGAATGTTCGACATCTCCGCTTTCCTTGGTAAAGAAGAGACATTGCATCGTTTAGAGGTGGCATTGAAAACACTTTAACAGTCGCGATGTACGAAATAGCCATTTATACTTATCTCTGGGGCGTTGCCATAACAAGTCTTTTCTCCGCGAAGGTGAGAAAGATGTGGCGTGGCGACAGAGAAGCCATAAACATACTGCGTCGTGAGGTAGACCCTACGGCGCGTTATGTGTGGGTTCATGCTGCCTCACTGGGCGAGTTCGAACAGGGTCGTCCCCTCATGGAACGTATACGCCGCGAGCACCCGGAGTATAAGATACTACTGACATTTTTCTCGCCTTCGGGCTACGAGGTACGCAAGAACTACGAAGGTGCCGACATCGTCACATATCTTCCTATAGATACGCGTCGCAATGCACGTCGTTTCCTTCGTACGGTGCGTCCGGTAATGGCTTTCTTCATAAAGTATGAGTTCTGGTATAACTACCTTCATATCCTGAAGTACCGCAACATACCGGTGTATAGTGTAAGCAGTATTTTCCGCCCCGACCAGATCTTCTTCCGTTGGTATGGTCGCGGATATGCCGGTGTGCTTAATTGCTTTACGAAACTTTTCGTACAGAATGAAGAGAGCAAACAGCTGTTGGCAGGCATCGGAGTAAATGACGTGGAGATTGTCGGCGACACCCGTTTCGACCGTGTGCTCGACATCAAAGCCGCGGCAAAGCAACTGCCGGAGGTTGAGGCTTTCGTCGGAGGACGAAAGACTTTCGTGGCAGGTTCTTCATGGCTGCCCGATGAGGAGATATTTATCCCGTTCATGAAAAATCATCCCGACTGGCAACTCATTATCGCACCACATGTCATCGACGAAGAACACCTGCAGCAGATCGAACAGCTCCTTGCCGCCAACGGGCGTAAGGCATACCGCTATACCGACCTGCAGGAAGGAAGAGGAAGCCACCTCTTCGGTGGCGCACCGTCGGCGCTAATCATCAACTGCTTCGGTCTGCTCTCGTCAATATATAACTATGGCGACGTGGCATACGTGGGCGGTGGTTTCGGAGCCGGCATACACAACACGCTTGAGGCAGCCGTATGGGGCGTGCCGGTGTTCTTCGGACCGAACAATCAGCGCTTCCGTGAAGCACAAGGACTGAAGTCCTGCGGTGCAGGAATTGAGATTAATGATGCTGATTGCTTTGCCGACAGAATGACAAAGCTCATGACTGACGAGGCATTCCTTGCCGAGACATCAGCTGCCGCCGCCGATTATGTAAGGAATCAGAGCGGTGCTGTTGACATGGTTTACAAGGCAACAATGCGATAGAATAGTTTTTACAATATAACCCCCAATCGGTCTATTGACTGATTGGGGGTTAATTTCGAATCAGTCATTAGGATGCATTTGCATAGATTTGTTATTTATCCCGAATCGGTCATTAGACCGCATTTGCTTAGATTTGTTATTACCTTCATGCTTCCTGCCTGCTTTAGTCCGCTTGCCGGCATCTGCGCTGTCATTACATCTCGACGTAGCCCGCTACGCCTTCGATGAAACGTCAGCACATCTGCTCAACAATCGAACAAAATCAGTCAAGGACTCTAATGACCGATTCGGGTTTATTGGTGTCTGGTAAAAACTGATTTAAAGTTCTGCAAGCCTTTATTTATCTGCACTACAGGCACGTATAGCCAATAGGGACTTACTTTTGCCCCAAACAGTAAGCTTTACTAAAAAGATTCCTTTTATTTTTGTGTCTTCCAATAGCCGAGCAAGGGTAGGAATTTGCCTGCAGGCGAAGGGGCATGATTTATCACGTTCCGCAATATCCAATGGACAAATAACTCGCGCAATGGACTCCACGCTGAGGCGGAACGTGATAAATCACGCCCATACGCATACCGGATTGCCTGTTTACCAGAGGATTTCTTCAGTGTGATAAATCACGCCCCTTCACGTTTCATTCTACTCGATTCATCGTTATAATCTGTTTACCTGACACCAATATCTATAAATAGTATAGATCACCCGTTTTTTATTCTACTGGCGTAAAAGTGGTTATATATATGTATGATTTAATTTATTGTAAAGAAAAATCATCTTTGCAATTTTTCACGAAATAGAAAATTAAAAACTATTATTTGCTAAGTCCACATGGCATAAAACCACATCTTCGAGAACCAACAAAAGCAAAAACAAACTTCATTCCGTGCTTTTTCTCTCAAAAAGCGGCGGTTCTTGATGATGAAAGCGATGGTTTTATCGGCAAGAACCGTAGGAATAAACCTCAAGAAACGACGGTTCTTAAAACTGATTCTTGTTTTTGTCGGCGTCAAAATTGTTTATCTCGCTGATTACCAAAGTCTTGTATGTAAAGCCCCAAAATTGTGTTTTTCTCATCGAACGATAATGCGACGGCGAATATTGCCTGTATTTGCGGTCAGAATAGCCCTTTTGTTGAATTTATTCATAACCCCAATTTGGGACAGGTCTTTAAGGAAAAACTTATACCGAACTGAGGTTAAACCCAAAACGGTCAATAGACCGCGGTGTCGTTTTATTATCAAAGAACAAGATCTTTCCTACTGCTTTCGCCCGTTTGTGTGGCATCTTACCAGCCTTATTACCTTGACGTAGCCCGCTACGCCCGCGGTAACAAGACTGCTAATCTGCTCAACAATCAGACGAAATCAGGCAAGGAATCTATTGACCGTTTTGGGTTAAAAAAGAAATGATTATACTAAAATAGGGAAATTCCCACGCAAAAGTAGGGAAAACACTTTTTGAACTTCATTATTTATATGTAATTTTGTAACGTTGTAAAGAGAGAATGTATTTCCTCCGCCCGAAATAACATTTTAAATGAAACTGAAAAATGAATATTAAGAAGCATGTCATTGTTCTTGTTGCGGTTGTGATGATTATCACAAGCTGTACCTCATATACCAGTGTTGGCGCAGGTGTTGGTGCTTATTGGGGTAGTTCTATAGGTAGTGCCATTGGCGGAATAGCAGACGGATTCCGCGGTTCAAATATAGGTTCGCTTATCGGCATGGTTGGTGGCGCGGCGGTAGGTGCTGCCATAGGCAGTGAACAGGACAAGGCTTATCAGGAGGATATGCAGCAATATCGTGAAGAGAAGGCTCGTTTGGCTGCCAACCGCGAGGTGCGCAACAGTGCCGGCAAGCAGATGACTCCAGAGAACTACAACTATGAACAGAGTGGCATGCTTGACAGTGGCTTTGACAGTAACAACACTGCCGACGATGTCATTGACCTCGACATCAGCGATAACGACCGTGGTGTCTACGGTAAAGAAGAAGTGCCAGCCAATGGAATGCCCGCAATAGAGATTCGCAATGCCCGCTTTTTCGACAGCAGTGGCGACGGAGTGTTGTCACGAGGCGAGAAGAGCAGCATCGTTTTCGAGATTTACAACTCGGGCAATGCCACGGCATACAATATTCAACCGGTGGTGATGGAGACAACCGGCAATAAGCATATCCTTGTTTCTCCGTCAGTCACAGTCGAAGAACTTGCTCCCAACAGCGGTGTGCGCTACACGGCAAACATCGTTGCCGATAGTCGTCTGAAGAATGGCACAGTGCAGTTTAGCATAGCTGTAATAAAAGGTAATACTACCTTGTCAAAGGTGATGAACTTCACCGTGAATACTGCAAAGTAAAGCCGTTAAGATACTTCAGAGGGAAAGCGCCGCTTATTGAAATCATATGCTACGCTTCTTTTTTCTGTTGATTGCTAAGTCATTATATGTGCTTGTTTTGAATCCTAATCGGTCATTATACTGCATTTGCTTAGATTTGTTATTACCGTCATGCTTCCTGACGGCTTTAGTCCGCTCGCCGGCATCTGCGCTGCCATTACATCTCGCCGTAGCTCGCTACGCCTTCGATGAAACGTCAGCACATCTGCTCAACAATAGAACAAAATCAGCCAAGGACTATAATGAACGATTCGGGTTGAACCTATTGTAGGAAAAACTTATTATGACTTTGTTTTGTCGGAAACTTTTGCTAAATTTGCAGAAGAAAAAACATACATCTATGCGGAAACGACTTATAGTAATGCTTTTAATGTAGTATGCTACATTGATGACAAGCCCTACGATAAAGCCGTTGCTTACGGTCACTATGCCAGACGGTACGCAGGCACCTGCCTGATTATGACATCGCTCTGGACGAGACGACGGGATATATTTCGTCCATCTATATGCTGGTGGAGATACACTCGGGAACAGAAACCGATTACTATAATCTAAGTAGCCGAAGAAAAGAAATGATATATGATCTGAATGGTCAGCGACTGCATATACCGCAGAAGGATATAAATATAATAGGTGACAAATCGATACTGGTTAATTAATATGTGTGTCATCGGTAATGGATAGTTTGGAATTATCAGAATTTCAGCATCTCTTCAGAGAACTTTACCCACGGTTGTTAGTCTACGCCCGTGGCTTTGTTGGTTTTGACAATGCCGAAGACGTGGTGGAAGATGTGTTTGTTGACCTATGGCGACGCCGCAACGAGATTGACGCAACCATTAATTTGAAAGGCATGCTTTACAGAGCAGTTTATACACGTAGCATCAATATGCTTCGGCATAAGGGAGTGACACAGAACTATATTGCTATGGTGATGGCTCTTGAAGAGAGGCAGGAGCAGGTGGCAGTCGATTATAATCCGCAGGAAGAACTTGAAAATGAAGATTTGCGAAATATGATAGAGCAGGCAGTGAGCGAATTGCCTGAGAAATGTCAGCACGTTTTCCGACTAAGTTATATGCACGGAATGAAGAATAAGGATATAGCGTCGGCACTCGGAATGTCGGTGAGAACAGTCGATGCGCACATCTATAAAGCATTGAAATATCTGCGCGAACGTCTGAGAAATACATATTATTCGGCGCTTTTGATGATTTTCTCATCTTTCCTGTAGGTAACTTTTTTCCTACGAGTGCTATATAGATAGATGACTATATAGATATGAAGAAACCGACCGAAGACATATTTATGCGTTTTCTTCAGGGCTGTTGCTCTGAAGAGGAGCTTATAATGGTTAAATCGTGGGTGGACAGTTCAGAGGATAATGCAAGCGAACTGTTCCATATGAAGCGCGCGTATCAGCGTATGCAGATTGCCGCCATATCTGATGAACATACCGAGCAGGCGTTGAATAAGATGCTTGACAAGTGTCATGTAGAGGAGGAAACGATAACGCCTTTCTATCGCATCGGTTGGCTGAAATATGCAGCTGTGCTTGTGATTACACTCCTCGTCGGTGCAGGAATAATGTATAAGGCAGGATTGTTCGTGCCGGCTCCTGAAACTCTTATAGCCTATGGCGATAATATAAAAGAACTTACCCTTGCCGACGGTACACGCGTATGGCTAAACAAAGGAGCGGAGCTGCGCTATCCTAAAGACTTTGAGAGCGAAGAACGTCATGTGACGCTCGAGGGTGAAGGTTATTTTGAAGTGGCAAAGGACGCAAAAAAACCATTCGTAGTGAAAGGAGAGGTGATGACAGTGAGAGTGCTTGGCACAAAGTTCAACTTCAAATCTCACAAAGCAAGTCATACTGCAGAGGTAAGCCTGATAGAAGGTTCGGTAGGTGTGAAGCATACCAGTGCGGAGGACATGGTGTTGTTGTCGCCGGGACAAAAAGCAGAAATCAATACTGACCGAATGCTGAAGATAAGCGAGATTAACGCTTCTGTGGCAGCATTGTGGCATGATAATCTGATACATTTGAACCAGACGAATGTAAACGCCATAGCCCGAACCATTGAGGAAGTGTATGGAATGAAGGTTATTGTGAAGGCTGGCGTCGACTTGGAACGTACGTATTCGGGAGTCGTCCCTTATAGAGGAAGTGTAGATTCTTTGATGATATCACTTAAGAACACACTGCCTATCGACTACAGTATAAAGGGAAATACAATAACGGTATTCCCCTCTGAGTAGCCGGAACCTTGATGAATCTATAGAAAAACATTTTTCTGCTGTCGGAGTAAGTATAAAAAAAAACTTCGACGTTATATATACAGAAACCTATAT
>CAJPPF010000043.1 GCA_905372445.1 uncultured Prevotella sp.
AGAGCACCTGACTCTTAATCAGGGTGTCCAGAGTTCGAGCCTCTGACGGTGTACTTTTTTAATTCTGTTTTCATTTTAGCACCGTTAGCTCAGTTGGTAGAGCACCTGACTCTTAATCAGGGTGTCCAGAGTTCGAGCCTCTGACGGTGTACTAATAATCCCCAGCAGTGATGCCGGGGATTATTAGTTTGATAACTTTACGTTTCTAATGCGCCTGCCAACAGCTGAGCACTAACATGAGTTTATACAATCATTTTCCTTTACACTTCTTTTTATATCCATGCCTATCATCGGCTTCAAGAACAGATGACGGAGATATGCAAAAACAGAAAAAACAGAGTTCATAAACATCTGATTCTCAACGTATTTATAAAACCGCCGTTTCTTGGTTCAAGAAAGGGCGGTTTTAGACGCAAGAAACGGCGCTTTTAGAGCCAAGAAACGACGGTTCTTGAAATTAGTTTCGGCAGTTCTTGAAACGACTGACAGAATAATCAATAAAAACAACTGCCGCCGCATGCGATTTTTTATTACATAATTTAGTCCACCAGACACGCATCGAGAGCGGCGGTGATAGCCTTCTTATCAAGTTCCTGACCAATGAATACAAGTTTCTGCATACGGTCGCCATAGGTCTCGTCCCACTCCTCACGCACCTTCTGATTGCTTTTAAGGAGGTCGTCCAGTTCGTCCTTTGGCATTGTGGCATACCACTGACCGCAGTTCTTCAATGAGAACTGCTTACCAGCCTGCTCAAAGAGATAACAGATATGTGAATCCTCTTCAAAATAACACAATCCTTTGGCACGAATAATGTTCTTCGGCCATAAGCGCGCAACAAAGTCATCAAAGCGTCCAAGGTCCATAGGACGACGATTGTAATATACGAAAGTACCTATACCATACTCCTCTGCTTCACCCTCGCCGTGATGGTGGTGGTGATGATGACCGTGCTCATGGTCATGTTCATGCTCATGGTGGTGATCGTGATGATGCTCTTCGTGATGATCATCATCGTCGTGCTCTTCATCGTGATGTCCTTCTATTTCCTGAATCCATGCTGCAGAAGCTGCAACCTCATTGAAATTGAACATACCCGTGCCAACAAGTTTATCAAGATCTACATCTCCGTAGTTGCACTCTATTATCTCTGCCTTTGGCTGTATAGCACGCAGGATAGTCCTTATACGTCCCAATTCGGAAGGTGTAACTTCGGCAGCCTTGTTTAGCAGTATGATATTACAGAACTCTATCTGCTGGATAATCAGATTCTCTATGTCCTCCTCATCAAGATTATCCTTCACAAGGGCGTCGCCACTACTAAATTCGTCGCGCAGACGCAGAGCATCAACAACGGTAGCTACGCAGTCAAGTCGCGGCAGGTCATGCTTAAGATATTCCGGTCCCATTTGCGGGATTGAACATATCGTCTGTGCTATAGGCAGCGGTTCACATACGCCACTTGCCTCTATAACGATATAGTCGAAGCGGTTCATTGCCACAATGTCGGTCAACTGCTTCACGAGGTCCATCTTGAGCGTGCAGCAGATGCAACCGTTCTGCAATGCCACCAGTGAGTCGTCCTGCTGATCGACGATGCCACCCTGCTGGATAAGGTCAGCATCAATGTTCACTTCGCCAATGTCATTAACTACAACGGCAAACTTATATCCTTTCTCATTAGCGAGAATACGGTTCAAAAGTGTTGTCTTACCACTACCGAGATAACCGGTGAGAAGCAAAACGGGAATTTCTTTGTTGTTCATAACTTTATTCTAAATTTTTTATTCTGTAGAGAAGTCAGCCACCATCTTCCTGTATAAAGAGTATACACGTGTGCGTGATATATAGCCTTTAAGCCTGTTCTCCGTGTCTACCACAGGCAGATAGTTCACGCCGGCTGTTTCAAATGTCCTCATCACATCCACCATAGGATCGCTCACTCCTACCCGGGCTGACACCGGTGTCATTATCTGCGACACTGTCATCCTGTGATACAATTCCGTGCGGAACATGATGTATCGTATCTTCGTCACATCTATCTCGCCAAGCAGTATGCCACCATTATCGAGCACAGGAATGAAGCTTGACTTCGAAGTGGTGATCTTACCGACTAATTTTCCTAAAAGCATATCTGGCGCCACCGGGGTATATTCATGCTCGACGACACTCTCGAGATTCATCAGAGTGAGCACTGAACGGTCTGTATGATGAGTGAGGAGCTTGCCTTCGCGTGCCAGACGCATGGCATATATGCTGTGGCGCTCAAAGAGACTTATTGTCATAACCGACGACACGCTGACAATCATCAGCGGCATGAACATAGAATAGCCTCCTGTAAGTTCGGCTATAAGGAATACTCCTGTCAGTGGTGCGTGCATCACTCCCGACATCACTCCTGCCATACCAAGCATGGTGAAATTCTTTTCGTGAACATGAATGCCTATATTGTGGATGTTCCAGAAATGAGAGAAAAGAAATCCTGCGAAGCCTCCTACGAAAAGAGAAGGCGCGAATGTTCCACCACAGCCGCCGGCTCCATTGGTCGACGCTGTCGCCATTGTCTTGAAGACGATAACAAGCGCCACATATACAAGAAGCATTGAGGAGTTACCCGAGAACAGAGATCCGTCCATAACTCCAGCCCAGTCTACTTCCGTTGTGCCGTTTAATAGTGTATCTATAGCCGAATATCCCTCACCATAGAGCGATGGAAAAATAAAGATGAGCATGCTCAGAATCACACCACCGGTCAAGAGCTTGCCGTAACGATAGTTCTTCATTCGGCCATACATACCTTCAAACAATGACATTGAACGGATGAAATACAAGCTCACCAGTCCACAGAACACACCAAGGAGTACGTTTGCTGACACCAGTTCCACTTTCCATACACTGTCCGGATGATATGTGAAGAGGTTGTTATTGCCTACAAGAATATACGACAGGCATGTTGCTGACACTGACGAAATGAGTATCGGCATCAATGACGCCATAGACAAGTCGATCATCAGCACTTCGAGCGTAAACACCAAGCCTGCTATCGGAGCCTTGAAGATGCCAGCTATAGCCGCCGACGCGCCACATCCAACAAGCACCATCATCATCTTTCTGTCGAGATTAAACAACTGTCCGAGACGACTTCCTATGGCTGAACCCGTCAGTACGATAGGCGCCTCAGCTCCAACAGAGCCTCCGAATCCAATGGTAAGGCTTGACGCCACTACCGATGTCCATGTGTTGTGCGGTTTTATCCGCGACTGCTTTGAAGATATGGCATAGAGGACACGTGTGATACCATGTGAGATATTGTCTTTCACGACATACTTCACAAATAGAATCGTGAGCCCTATTCCGACCATAGGAAACACAAGATACAACCAGTTGTATCGGTCGGCATAGAAGTCACTTGTCAATAGATGCTGTATAAAATGTATCAATGTATGCAGAATGTACGCAGCCATCGATGCGAATATACCGATAAAAAGCGATAATATCATCAGAAAGGAGCGGTCGGATATATTCTTTACCCTCCATTCTATGAGACATTGAAAAGGAGTTTTCCTCAAACTGCTCATTCCGTTCTATCTATTTATTCACCATATATTATTTTCTGATAACTGTCACTTGTCCGTCGTTAGTCAGTTTGATGATGCTCGACGGAGTGTGTGGCAGATGCTCCTGACGGCGTGTATTGCAGACATAGTCAACAGCATTCATTATCTCTTCCGATATATCGCAATAGTTCTGTGCCGTTGTTTCACCACTGACATTAGCACTTGTCGAAACGATTGGCTTCTGCATACGGTAGCAGAGCTGGCGAGAAAATTCCTCCTTTGTGATACGTATACCAACCGAGCCATCCTCAGCATACAGATTGTCAGCGAGATTACTTACAGTGTCGAGAATAACTGTTGTAGGTTTCTCCGACAATGTCAGCAGGTCCCATGCCACATCAGGCACGTTACGGGCATAGCGCTGCAGCCGAACATCACTGTCAACCAGGCAGATAAGCGCCTTAGAGTCGTCTCTTTGTTTTATTTCATACACTCGTTTCACGGCTTCCGCGTTAGTGGCATCACAACCAATACCCCACACTGTGTCAGTAGGATAAAGAATAACTCCACCACGACGCATAACCTCTACAGCCTTCTGTATGTCTTCCGCCATCTTTGCTTCCTTATATGATGGTTTGCTGTCTGTATTATTTTCTATTTTCATACCTTTCGTTCTTTATCTTTCATTTGATTTTTCACTTCTTCAGTCCGTTCACAAAATCACGCGCTGCCATTCGCTTCTTGCCTGTCATTTGTATCTCAATGATTTCAAGCCAGCAGTCGGCGGCAGCAATATAAAGATTCTTCTTCCCTGCACGGAGTGTACCGGGAACAGCATCGCACGCCTCGCCTGTCTTCGCCGTCTTGTATATCTTCATCATCTGAGGGTCGCCACTTTCTGACAGTCTTACCATAGTCCATGCTCCAGGAACGGGACTTAAGCCGCGCACAAAGTCGTAGACTTGCTTTGCCGGCTTAGTCCAGTCTATCTCACACGTCTCACGGAATATCTTTGGAGCATTGTTAAGACTTTCACTCTCCCCCTGTGGTATTGAAGGCACATAACCGTCATGCTCACGAACCATATCGACCGTATCCTTTGCTATTTGTGCTCCAAGCCTCATCAGACCGTCATAGACATACTCCACGTCAGCATCATCAGGTATAGGAAATTCCCTCTGTTTGATGATACGCCCCGTATCTATGTCATGATCGAGGAAGAAAGTTGTCACACCAGTCATCGTCTCTCCGTTTATGATAGCCCAGTTTATCGGTGCCGCACCGCGGTACTGCGGCAGCAGAGCGGCATGAACATTGAATGTGCCGAAGCGCGGCATTGCCCACACAACTTCGGGCAGCATACGGAATGCCACCACAACCTGCAGGTCAGCTTTATATAATTCAAGCTCAGCAATGAACTCCGGGTCTTTCATCTTCACAGGCTGAAGCACCGGGATATTATGCTCCATGGCGTATTGTTTTACCGCCGGCGCTGTCAGAACCGCATGTCGTCCCACCGGCTTATCAGGCTGAGTGACCACAGCAACGACATTATATCCACCTTCAACAAGACATTGCAGAGTTGCAACAGCAAACTCCGGTGTACCCATGAAAACGATTCGTAAGTCTTCCTTTATAATCATAAATGCAAAGATACAACTTTTTCTTTGAAAAAGGAAAATACGATAATAATTTTCATTCTACTCTACATGAAATAGATTTATGTTAAGTTTGTTTCAATAAAAAATGTCCGCAACATATACGAAACACTTTTGCATCAGCACAACGAAAAACAATACATAATGCAATAATACGACATTAACTTCGTTATATTGTTATCATGAACGGAAAAATCATATCATTACTTATCATATTCCTTTCTCTGACCGGCACCGTAATGGCTCAGGGATTCAAGCTCGAAGGTCGTGTGACCGACGAGAACCAAGCCCCTATCGAGTTCGCGACAGTGAGCTGTACTGCACAAGGCAAAATTACTATGACAAATCTGCAGGGGGAGTTTTCCTTAGAACTTACTTCTGCCGACTCTGTCGTGGTAAGATTCTCAATGATAGGCTACCGTGCCAAGACTCGTGTACTGCGCAATCCCCGCTCCAATCAGAAGTTATTGGTTTCACTAACCGAAGACAACACCCTTCAGGAGGTGCAGGTCACTGAGTTGCGGCGGCAGACAGGACAGACAGAAGAGATAAAGACTGAACTGCTCAAACGCACTCCGTCAACCACAGGCAATGCCGTAGAAGAACTGATACAAACCCAGGCTGGTGTTTCCACTCACAACGAGATGTCGTCACAATATAATGTCCGTGGAGGTGCGTTCGACGAAAATTCCGTCTACATCAACGGCGTCGAGATATATCGTCCGCTGCTTGTACGTTCCGGACAGCAAGAAGGTCTGTCGGCTATCAATCCCGACATGGTAGAGAAAATCGCTTTCTCGTCAGGTGGTTTCGAGGCGAAATACGGTGATAAGATGTCGTCTGCACTTGACATATCCTACAAACGTCCGAAACATTTTGAGTCGACCATTCAGGCGTCGCTACTCGGAGCATCGGCATACGTTGGGTTATCAGGAAAGAATATCACATGGACCAACGGCTTCCGTTACAAGACAAACAGGTATCTTCTTGGTTCACTTGATACAAAAGGCGAATATTATCCGCGGCAGATGGACTTTCAGTCGTACCTCTCATATCAGCCTTCAAAACACTGGAGCATCGATATCATCGGTAACATCAACACCAACAACTACAATTTCAAGCCCTCCGATCGCGAGACATCCTTCGGTACTTTAGAGAACGTAAAGTCGTTTCGCGTCTATTTCGACGGTCAGGAGGCTGACATATTCCGCACATATTTCGGTTCATTTGCTATCACGCGCCATATTACTGACAACACTTCCGTAACGCTTCTCGGGTCTGCCTTCAAGACTACAGAGCGCGAAGCTTACGACCTTCAGGGGCAATACTGGCTGACACAGACTGAGACATCCGAGAATCTTGGCGTGGGAACATACTTTCAGCATGCACGCAACAAACTCGACGCAAATGTGAAAAGTGCGAAACTGATGATACGCCATAAGACAAAGAACCACAACCTTGAGTCTGGGCTGACTTTCAAACACGAGCATATCATCGAGCGTAGTGTGGAATATGAGATGCGCGACTCTGCAGGCTATTCTATACCACACACAGGTAAAGACCTGCAGATGATCTACACCATGCGTGCCAACAATGCCCTTGACGCCAAGCGTATAGAGAGTTATATCCAAGACACATGGCGTTTCGGCAAGGAGGATGGCACGCGCTACACGCTGAATTACGGTGTGCGTCTCTCTCATTGGTCGTACAACAAAGAGACAATTCTCTCGCCACGAGCATCGCTTGCAATCATTCCGGCATCAAATACTGACATGACATTCCGCCTTGCCACAGGTCTTTATTACCAGTCGCCTTTCTATAAGGAACTACGCGATACTACCACCATAAACGGCATCACTTATGCCAGGCTCAACGAGAAGGCGAAGTCGCAGCGTTCCATACATCTCATAGGAGCATGGGACTACAGATTTAAATGGAGCGGTCGTCCGATGCGATTCACTGCCGAGGCGTACTACAAAATGCTTGATAACCTCGTGCCTTACTCTATAAATAATGTAAAGGTGGTATATTATGGCGACAACGAAGCATCTGGTCATGCCGCCGGTATCGACCTAAAGATATTCGGAGAGTTCGTTCCCGGCTACGACTCGTGGCTGACATTCTCTCTTATGAGCGCCCGAATGAAACTTAACGGCATATCCACCCCACTCCCTACCGACCAGCGATTCGGAGTGAATTTCTACTTCACCGACTACTTCCCGGGCACCGACCGCTGGAAAATGTCGCTGAAACTCGCCTATGCCGATGGTCTGCCGTTCTCTGCCCCTCACCGCGAACTGGAACGCAACACGTTTCGCGCTCCGGCATACAGACGCGTGGATTTAGGCATGAGCTACCGCCTAGTTGACAACACGGCAAAGCCCAAAAGTACAATACGCAACATCTGGCTGGGTCTGGACGGACTGAACCTGCTCGGAATAAACAACGTCAACTCCTACTATTGGATAACCGACGTGGCAAACCGGCAGTATGCCGTGCCGAACTTCCTGACAGGACGCCAGATAAACGGCAAGATAACTATCGAACTATGACGAAGAAAATCATCCTACTACTGTCACTTCTCAGCAGCATTTCGCATACTGCAATGGCACAGAACAACAAGATTCTTGCGAATAATATCGCATCTTTAAGTGTCATGGCTGGCGAGAACTGGTTGGGAATGCCGGTGACATCGCTCGGAGGAGAGCCTATTCGTATCAACTTCGACGAACTGTCACACGACTATCATCGCTATACCTACCGCATAGAACACTGCGACGCTGACTGGACACCTTCGGAGGGACTGTTTGCTTCTGACTACATACAGGGGTTCTACGACGACAACACCATCGATGATTATCAGCAGTCACTGTCGACATATCAGCTCTTCACTCACTACTCACTGACTATACCAAACGACAAACTAAGGCTCACCATGAGCGGCAACTACCGCCTGACGGTGCTTGACGACAATAATGACGACAAGCCGGTACTTGTCGCCTGCTTCATGATATGCGAGAATACTGCAGGCATAAAGTTCAGGGTCATCACTGACACCGATGCCGACATCAATGGTCGTCACCAACAGCTGAACATGGAGGTAAGCTACGGCAACCTCGATGTGACAGCGCCACAGGAACAGCTCCACACCGTCGTTCTTCAAAACCATCGATGGGACAATGCCGTGTATAACCCGCGCTCACAGTTCACCATGCGCGACGGACTGCGGTGGGAGCACTGCAGAGAATTAATATTCCTTGCCGGCAACGAATATCATAAGTTCGAGACGCTCGATCCGACACACACCACCATGGGACTGGCATCAGTCGGTTGGGACGATGTAAACTCACAATGGCATGCTTACGTAGAACCTGACTATCCGCAGAAAAACTACACCTACGATGTCGATGCCAACGGTTCGTTCCTCATACGCAATTCCGACAACACTGACAACGCAACAATGAGCGATTACATTCTCACACATTTCGAACTCCATGCCCCACGCCAGAAAGGACCAGTCTATCTCTCTGGCGTATGGACCAACGGTGAACTGACACCGCAGTACGAAATGAAGTGGAACGATGAGACGCAGGTCTACGAAAACACCGTGATGCTCAAACAAGGTTACTATTCCTATCGCTACCTCGTCCTCAACAGCGACGGCACACTATCAAGCATATCATCAGAAGGCAATTTCTTCGAGACCGGAAACCGCTACGACGTCTTGCTATATTTCCGTGCTCCCGGCGATCGTGCCGACCGCCTCGTAGGTTACTCCCATAATTAATACTCACTCGGTCATTAGGCAGCGTCATGTTTCATTCTTAGCTTTCTCTCTTCTCCACTATCACTTTGGCTTCTTACGCTGATATTTTCTATAACGTAGCCGGATACACCCTCGTAAAACGCCAACCAAGTCTATTCATAAAGAATGAACGTGGATTAACATATAGAAGAATAAGCAGTAATATCCGTATGTAATAATTTTTCCAAGACGCTTTTTGGGGCATTTTAAAAAGTCAGCTCCGGCAGGGGGTTATAACCATTTGATTGTCAAGATATTACAGAGGCGCCTTTTTCAGTTTCTAAAACCGCCGCTTTTAGGCTCAAGAAACGGCGGTTTCAGAGTCTCATTTCGGCGGTTCTTGAACCAAGAAACGACGGTTTTAGAAACAAGCAAAATAAGTGTAAAGATTATTCAATGATAAACCCATATACGAAAAGACAACAAAGCCACGCCGGAAAGCGAGGCTCGTAGTATTTACTCTGCAGAAAATTCCTTGATTCTTTGTTCTTCCTCAAGTTTGCAGATGAGCAGAGTGTTGTCTTTCTCAGCGACAATATAATCCTTCAGACCTTGAATAACGACTTTTCGTTCCTGTGTGGTGTGGACGACACAGCCTGAAGAATCGTACATGCGAATGTTCTCACCAATTAATGAGTTGCCATGATTGTCGTGCGGCGTCTGCTGCAATAGAGAGCCCCATGTGCCAAGGTCGCTCCAGCCAAACTCAGCAGGAAACACAAACACCTCTTCAGCTTTCTCCATTATGGCATAGTCGACAGAGATGCTCTCACATTCGCCGTAGTTATCATCGATGATTTTCTGTTCGTCACATGTGCCATAGAACGGCAGCATAGACTCAAAAATACGGCTCATGGCAGGAGTGTAGATGCGGAAAGCATTAACGATAGTATTTACATTCCACACGAATATTCCGGCATTCCAAAAGAAATTACTCTGCGTCACATACTTCTTTGCAACTTCAAGGTTTGGCTTCTCGCGGAACTGATCGACACGGAACACCTCTCTGTTGCGTGCCGAAGGATGCGAAAGGTCTGCTTGAATATAACCGTAGCCGGTCTCAGGACGTGTTGGTCGCATACCGAGCGTTACGATAGCATCGGTCTCGGAAGCAAAGCGAAAGCTTGACTCTATGACACGTCGAAACTCTGCGACATCAAGTACTACGGCATCACTTGGGGTTACACAAATGGTAGCCTTCGGGTCCTGCGCCTTGATACGCCATGAAGCATAGGCTATACACGGTGCGGTATTGCGGCGGCATGGTTCGAGAAGTATATGGCTCCTGTCGATATCGGGCAATTGCTCTGTAACGACATCGGCATACGCCTTGTTGGTAAGAACCCACACATTAGAGTCAGGCACCAGACCGCGGAAACGATCGTATGTCAGCTGCAGCAGGGAGCGCCCTACACCCATGACATCGATAAATTGTTTCGGACGTTCCGACGTGCTCATTGGCCAGAAACGACTGCCGACACCACCTGCCATGAGAACAAGGTAATTATGTTCATTCTGCATGATTTCTTTGTTAAAAAGGTTGTTGCTTTTCTATTCTATGGGCAAATATACACAAAATTTATCAAACAGCGAATATTTAACAAAGAAATATACATATAGCGAGGAAATAATTGTCGCAATCAGTTTTTACGGAAAATAGTAAAAACATAATTTATCAAGAAAGATTTTGGCAGACATAGTATTTTTTACTATATTTGCAATATGATTAGCAAAGCTAAAATAAAACTTATCAAGTCGCTCGAGCATAAGAAACACCGACAGGCAGAGGGATTATTCGTTGCCGAGGGTCCGAAGGTCATCGGTGAACTGTCGAAAATATGTCGTCCGACAGAGATTTTTGAAGGTGACGACGCGCAAAAAGCCAGTTTCCTGCAACACCCGCAAGGCATTGTGGCACTATTTCCGACAGACATTTTCGAAGCGATAGAGCCACAGTCTGAGTTGAAACTCATGCTCGACGGTGTTCAAGACCCCGGTAACCTCGGAACGATAATACGTATTGCCGACTGGTTCGGCATTGACCATATATACTGCTCGCGCGAGACTGCCGACGTGTTTAATCCAAAGGTGGTGCAAGCCACGATGGGCAGTCTGGCACGTGTAAAAATAGAATACACCGACCTATGTGCCGTTCTCGATGCTCTGCCGGAGGACTATCCCGTCTACGGCACACTGCTTGACGGACAGAATATATATAAGAAGAAACTTGAAAGCAAAGGTATAATCGTCATGGGTAATGAAGGCAATGGTATCTCAGACGCCATACGACAGCGCGTGAACCAGCAGATTCTCATTCCGAGCTACCCCGCCGACCGACCTACAGCCGAAAGTCTGAATGTAGCCATAGCCACAGCAATAGTAGTAGCAGAATTCAGACGATGACACAATATAATAAAACATTAACAACGAAACAAAATGGAATTATACACACGCAGAACAATAGCACAGTGTCTTGACGAGGGCTGGACATTGATGAGCACCAATTTCGGCAGAATATTAAAAAATCTTTGGGCGCCATTATTGCTTATGGCAACAGTGTCGGGAGTATCAGCTCCTATATGGCTCAACATACAACGCCACATAATAACAGACGCCTTCACGCTGTCAGATATCCTTCTTCCTGTACTGACATTGATTGCAATGCTATGTGCGGTAGTGATATTTGAGGCAAAGACATTCAAGTTGCTCAATGAGCAGACAACACGATGGTGTATCAGGCGTACGGCACGGTTCACTGCACTTATGATTGGCATAATGCTTATATTGTCATTTGTCATCAAAATGATACTGACAATATTGAATATTTCAGTAAATAAAGGCAACATCAACCCTGCCATAGGGCTGGCACTGATAGTCGCCGTAAGCATCGTTTTAATCGTTATGCTAATACTCGTAGTCAGCCCGCTGCTATACGCAAATGTGAAATACATGATTGAGCCGGAGACAAAAATCCGACATACATGGAAAAATTATAAGAGAGGGTGGAAGAGCCTCGGTAAGATATTTGCATTTCAATTACTTAGCGCACTAATCATCATTCTTGTGCAAGGCATTGTCTCGCTCTCAGGTATCATAGTGGTCTTAGCAGCGAATTTCTCGCTCAGCGGCATGGCATTCGGCGACCCGGACGGTCTGCCGGCAAACTTCATGCTCATATATGCAATAACGGTAGCTATATCAAGCCTGATATATTGTGCATTGATGATATGGTTCACGCTGTCCGCATATTATCTCTACGCATCAATAGAAGCAAAATACAGGTAATGAAGAAGGTTCCTCTCATTGACCGCGACGGCACACTGATAAAAGAGCTTCCCGACGAGCAGATAGACTCGTTTGGCAAAATTGTCTCTGCCGAAGGCATATTCAAGGCACTTGTCAGAAGCATAAGAGTGGCAGTCAGGAGAGACATCCGCCACTATCAGCTTCCGAGTACTAAAGGCACAATTTAACCCTAATCGGTCATTAGACCGCATTTGCTTAGATTTGTAATTACCGTCATGCTTCCTGTCTGCTTTAGTCCGCTTGCCGACATCTGCGCTGTCATTTCATCTCGCCGTAGCCCGCTACGCCTTCGATGAAACGTCAGCACATCTGCTCAACAATCGAACAAAATCAGTCAAGGACTCTAATGACCGATTCGGGTTTAACCCGAAGATAAGCCACATCTATCTGCTCCATAGAAATGGGCGGAAAAAAAGTTAAAAGATATTGAGCAATGGTATTACCTTTTGGTAATATCGTTGTTTTTTCGTACCTTTGCACAATTGGAACTTGAAATTAGAACAAAAACAGCAATAAAATGAGCAAACAGACAGAAAAAATCAAGACACTCATCGAGAAGCGCGAGATAGCAAAACTTGGTGGTGGAGAGAAGGCTATTGAGAAGCAGCACTCACGTGGCAAATACACCGCACGTGAGCGCATCGAGATGCTTGTTGACGAAGGTTCATTCGAAGAATATGACATGTTCAAACTTCACCGTTGCCACAACTTCGGCATGGAGAAGAAACAATATATGGGAGACGGCGTCGTTGTAGGTTCTGCAACTATCGACGGCCGTCTTGTTTATGTATCGGCACAGGACTTTACCGTTAATGGTGGTTCGCTGTCAGAGACAATGTCGCAGAAGATTTGTAAGGCAATGGATATGGCAATGCAAAACGGTGCACCTTTCATCTGCATGAACGACTCCGGTGGTGCACGTATTCAAGAAGGCATCTGCTCGCTCGCCGGTTATGGCGAACTCTTCGAGCGCAACATTCTTGCATCAGGTGTCATTCCACAGATTTCTGCTATCATGGGACCTTGTGCGGGTGGTGCGGTTTACTCACCGGCACTGACAGACTTCATCCTCATGACCGAGGGCACATCATACATGTTCCTCACCGGTCCGAAGGTTGTAAAGTCAGTGACAGGCGAGGATGTCGACGCCGAGCATCTTGGAGGTGCATCAGTACACGCTTCAAAGTCGGGTGTGACACACTTCACCGCAAAGACTGAAGAAGAAGCATTCGAGATGATTAAGACTCTCCTATCGTACATCCCTTCAAACAATATGGAAGAGGCTCCACGAGTAGAATGCACAGACCCTGTGAACCGCGCAGAAAACCTGCTAAACGAAATTCTGCCTGACGATCCAAACAAGGCTTACGACATGTATAAGGTGATTGGTGCACTCACCGACAACGGCGAGTTCTTCGAAGTACAACCTAAGTTTGCAAAGAACATCATAACAGGTTTCGCACGTTTCAACGGTCAGTCAGTAGGTATAGTTGCCAACCAGCCTTCTGCTTATGCCGGTGTGCTCGACACAAATGCTTCACGCAAGGGCGCACGCTTCGTACGTTTCTGCGACGCATTCAACATTCCTATTGTAAGTCTCGTAGACGTTCCGGGCTTCCTCCCGGGAACAGGTCAGGAATATAACGCTGTAATCCTTCACGGTGCACAGCTTCTCTATGCTTACGGTGAGGCTACAGTGCCAAAGATCACAATCACTCTGCGTAAGTCTTACGGTGGTTCACACATCGTAATGGGTTGCAAGCAACTCCGTTCTGACCTTAATTTCGCATGGCCATCAGCAGAGATTGCCGTAATGGGTGCTTCAGGAGCAGTTGCTGTTCTTCAGGCAAAGGGTATCAAGGCAATCAAGGAAGAAGGTGGCGACGTTTCTGCATTCATAGCAGAGAAAGAAGACGAATACACAGAGATGTTTGCAAATCCATATCAAGCAGCTCAATATGGTTACATCGATGATGTAATAGAGCCACGCAATACTCGTTTCCGTATATGTCGCGGTCTGGCACAGCTTGCCCACAAGCGTCAGAGCCTACCAGCAAAGAAACACGGCTGCATGCCAATGTAAATA
>CAJPPF010000044.1 GCA_905372445.1 uncultured Prevotella sp.
ACTCTGTCTTTTTCTTCTCGTGCTGTCCTCTTCATTGGCAAACGCCCAGCCTCTGATTTGGAACAAAGCTGCCATTGACAATCTGCACAGCAATCCTGACAGCAGACTATACAATGAAATCATCAGGCAGGCTGACGCGATATGCAAGGCAGAGCCAGTAGCTGTCACAGAAAAGAAAGAAAGCCGCTCGGGCAATAAGCACAACTATGAGAGTATGAGCATCTACCTATGGCGCGACACAAATAATCCGCAAGGACCGTATATTACTAAAGACGGAGAGATAAATCCCAAATACAAAGAGTATGACCTTCCGCGACTTGACAAACTGACGACTTATTTGCGCTATCTCAGTGTGGCATACTACCTCACAAGCGACGGGCGATATTTCGAGGCGCTCTGCCGACAACTCGACACATGGTTCATAAACAAAGAGACGAGGATGAACGCCGACTTTGAATACTCGCAGTTTATTCCGGGCATAAACAACGGCAAAGGCAGCAGTGCCGGTATAATTGACGCGTATAACTTCAATGATGTGATAGAAGCCATACGTCTTACAAACACTGTGAAGAACATAGGCAAGAAGCGCGGTAAGGCTATAAGGAAATGGTTTCGTGACTTCGCCGGCTGGATGAAGAAAAGCGACATTGGCAAAGGCGAGGCAAAGATGCCAAACAACCACGGCACTGCCTACGACATAACCTTATATAACATGTCAGCCTTTGCAGGACAGACCTGCACCTGCAAAAAGATTCTCAAGAACTTCACGGCGTTGCGTATAGACCCGCAGATACAGAGCGACGGCACTCAACCGCTGGAACTTATGCGGACCAGAGCATTTCACTATTCGGTATATAATCTCACACATATCATCGACTTTGCCATCCTTCTCGGCAACGAGGGAAAGACATTCAGTGGAACAACAAAAACAGCTGCCGCCTTAGAATATCTCGCGCAATTCATCGGCAGGCAAGAAGAATTTCCATATAAAGAGATTGGCAACTGGCAAGAGAGCGAGAACATGCTGAAGCATGAACTGAAGCGTTATGCCAAAACAAGAAATAGTGAAAGACTAATGGAACAGGAAGTAAGCACTACAGTTACCAATATTAATACACTGCTAAGATGACCAATATGATTATTTACTCAATAGCAAACATCATTCTTTTACTTCTGGGCATACAGATACAAAAGAACGAACTGCTGCTGTTGTCAGGCAAATACAATTACAAGACAGGAGCCGCGCAATGGATAACATTCATCACTGCCTTCATTGCACTAAGTATATCCGTCAACCATTTGCTGGCGGCAGACATCCTGTTGGAGGTTCTGACCACGATCATTGTCGTGCTAATTTTCGTCGTCAGCGAATATCTGCTTGCCCACGTACGTCCCTCACGGGCTGTTTACTCATGGAGTTGGAGGTTTGCGGTCACGCTTGTCTGCACATGGGTTTGTAATGAACTGGCTGTTGCTATGGGTGGCGATGTCCGTCCCGTAATACCATTCATCGCGGCAGGATTCTATCTTCGTAACACTCCTTTCGGCATCACCCACGGCAAAGACCTTTGGATAGCACACTATATGCAGAGGAATCCTAATATTGCCTTCGATGACAATGCCGACGACACAACCGATATGCCCAACTGCTCATTTGCTGGAATGAAACGCAGAGGAAAGGCGACAACGGTTTTCGACGTCACAGCGTTCGGCATCGTCCCGAACTCCTCTGCCGACCAGACCGAGGCAATACAACGTGTCATCGATGCGGCAAGTAAAGCCGGCGGCGGCAAGGTGTATTTCCCTAAAGGTCGTTACCTCATTAACACCAAAGGCGACAAGTTCCTGCAGATAAACCATTCGGACATCACGCTCGAAGGAGCGACCGACAAGGACGGACGTCCTGTGGCAGAACTTGTCAACTGCGGCAAGACTGCGCGCGGTCATAAGAACCCCTGGATATCGCCTTTCATGATTACCACGGGCGAGCATCTCCAGCCAAGCAACGAGTTCTGGGGGCTGCAGTTCCGCAAGAAGAAGGAGTTCTTCAACCGCAGCAACTCACTGTCCGACCCCGGTAGCGACGGCACGATCCTTACGCCCGAGCTCACAACAAAGGTCATTGCGCCGGCAGCAAAGGGCGAGAGCATCATCCATGTCGAGGACAGCAGCAAGGTGGGGAAATACATCATGATAGGAATGTATAACACCACCGCCGACGGTAACCTTATACACGACATCCTCGGCATTGCCTTGCGCAGGGAATGGACTGTTGCAAATCGTGCCGGCGAGGAGGAAGCGCCGTCGTATCAGTGGTTAGTGGAAGTGAAAAGAATAATCGACAGCCACGCCATAGAACTGGTGCGCCCACTCTTGCGCGACTGCGACATGAAATACGAGCCTGCGGTATTCAATGTCGACATGTTAGAGAATATATGTATCTGCAATCTCCTTATAAGCAGCCGCTGGACAGGTCTGTTCCGGCATCATGGCTTCCCTCTCTATTACAGCATAACGAAGACTCAGGAGATGGACTACGGGTGGAATGCCATCAACATGAAGCGTGTGGCTCACGGCGAGGTGCGCAATGTAATAATAAAGGACTTCAGCAACCCGCTGTATGTCATGGACAGCAGGAACGTCACAGTGAGCGACATTCTCATAAAAGGCTACGACGGGCATCAGGGACTGAAGATTTATGCTCACGCATGCGACAATCTCTTCGAGAATATCATCTTCGAGAATCACTATGCCGACATGATGGGCGGCGAGGGCAATGCCTACGCGAATGTATTCCGCAATATATGCTATCTTAATGCAGTATTCAAGCCCGTCGACTACGACTTCCACGGATTCTCAGAAGCGCCCATGAGCCCACCTTCAGACAACGTATTCACCCGCATATACGGTTTCCGTTACATGAAATCGGCTGGCGCCATAAGTCATTTGCCTTCATGCGCTCAGAACAACACATGGTGGGACACCATTACAGAGGGCGAGAAAGAAGGCGACCACCTATTCTACGCCATGACCTACAGGCAGAAAAAGGGACTCGTGCGATTCATCACGGCAGTGGGATTCTCCGTCGCGATGATTCAGAAGAACCGCGACCTTTCGCCCGGAGTATTTCTGGCAAACGTAAGAGGAAAGCTTGAAAGCATCGACAAGACAGGCTCGCCACGCAGCGAGCATTATCGGTTATACTTCCCGAAGAGCCGTGTCAGACATATAAAGACAACGGGAAAGTTGCCCGATTCCATTTAAACCCGAATCGGTCATTAGAGTCCTTGACTGATTTGGGTTAAAAGAAGTGTTTTTAAATGCGCGATTGCCCAGGCTGAGCGTGCAAACAAACGCGTCAGCCGTAGGGGCGTGATTTATCACGTTCCGTATCTCTCCATGAAAACAAATAATTGCTCCAGCGACACGAAATATACCCGGCGCGACGGCGGAACGTGATAAATTATGCCCCGAGTCTCCAGAAAATGGGCACCGCGTCTCCCCGATATTCCCCACAACCGTATATAATATATATAAGGTGAAAACGGCGTCACGGCAAACGACGGGAGCCTTGTGCCGCGGGAAATATAGCAAAAGACTCTTTAGCGGACTGATAATTTGCCGGGTAACTCTACAGACTTATTAGGAAGCACATTGACGAGTTCTACAACACCTTTCTTCTCAACGACAAGTGTCAGAGGGTGTGTGAACAGGTTTGTATCGAGGTTAGTGGAGACCATTATCTTTAACGTCCCTGCCTTATTGGAATACAACTGCAATTTTGAATTGTCGCGCTCCTTAATATATGACACTGCATCATTAAAATTGGCTACCCAAATCTCATTCTGCCGTGAGACGAGATAATCGAAGAATCGCCACAGAATCGTAGGGTCGGTCCAGGAGTCGTAGCCTTGCTTGATGCCATGAAACATTCCCACAGACCAGTTCTTTTTCTTTATGCAATTGTCCGTCCAGTTCTTCAAATCGTTGTAAGTGTTTTTACGCAGCGTCTGCCCGAAGCCCGTCTCAAACGTGCGGCTGCCGGTTCTGCCCTCTTCGGCTATCTTTATCAGAGCCTCCGTGCGGGCATTGTTTGGAAAAGAAAATGTCTTAGGACGCTTGCCCGTCCAGGCTTCTATGGCATCGTCGTTCTTGATAATGTCTTTACGAGCCTCGGCAAGAGAGATTGTGGTGAGTTTCGTGTGCGACCATGTGTGATTGGACACTTCAAAGCCACGGTCAGACAAATCCTTGACACACCGTTCGTCCATGTGGTTATCATAAGGACTGGTGATAGGACCGACGGTTTTGCCATTGATGAAAAAGGTGGCAGGCAACTTACGCTCTTCGAGCTTAGGCACAGCATTGGCATACTGGTCGTATGTGCCGTCGTCGAAGGTCAGGGTGATGCACGACGTCTTATTGTTATAATAAGGTGCGATGTAAACCTTTACTCCCTCATATTCATTGACGACAGGACGATACTCGTCGTCTTTTGAACAGGAAGTGAATAACAGAACGAAAAAAAGCAGTTTGAAAATCTTTGTTGTATTCATAGTAAATAAATTAAATCCATGTTTTCTTTACGACCTTCAGCATTGCTGCCGCTACACGCGACATGAAAAACAAGAGATTGTTATGTCGTATTTCGTTGAAATAAAGTCTTATGTTTGCCATGACAAGCCGCACTGTCTGTCGCCTTCTTGCTGATTGCGATGCTCTGCGCGACGCAGAAGTCTGGCGCACACGACGATAGTATATACAGTCGACATCGGAGAGTATGATTGTCTGCACTTTAGATGAGAGGCTCGTCATAAAGAGCGAGTCCTCGCTGAGTGTGAAAGTGACATCGAAGCGCTTGCCGTCGATAACGCTACGGGGAATCAGCTTACAGCAAGCGGAGCTCATCAGACTACGACCCATGAATAACGACACCCTGCCCCGAGGCTTACAGCGACGGAAGGCACGGGTAATGTAACTGTCGCTCTCGATTGCCGTTTCTTCTATGAAGTCTATCTCGTTAGAGGCAACGATACTATTGCCGGCTATCTTCGAGAGCATATCTGCGAGATATGACGGTGTCACCCAGTCATCATCGTCAATGAATGCGATATATTCTCCTTTTGCCGCATCAAGACCTATGTTGCGGGCATTCGACACACCCGCGACATCTGTATGCAGAAGGTTTACCTGCAAGGCGGAGTAATCCTCCAGACCATCGGAAAGCATACAATAATACGGTTCATTGCACCCATTGAGCACAATGACCACCTCAAACTCACTCTTCGGCAGGGTCTGCGCTTGAAGTGAGTCGAGGCATTTCCATATATATTCCTCCGGGCAATATGTAGGTATAATTACTGATATCATCTGACTTCGAACTATTCTTCTATTGCCTTTCTGATAGCCTGCAGCCAGCCGTGGCCATATTGAAGGTCGGGCTCGACATAGTTGCCCTCTCCCCATTCATTCCAAGACTTGAGAATGATGAGCCGGTGCTCAGGGTCGCGGTCTTTGACAAGGTCGACAGCCTCACGCACATGTTTCTCGAAATTGTCGGGATTAGCATTGACATAGATTCCGTCCCATGCCGCACGACGCGGTGTACGGTCCCACTGTGGAAGAATAGTAGGAAAGACATTGTCCCATCGGTCTTCAGGCGTAAAGTAGTTTTTCATTGTCTTCACATAATCGAAGCGCTGACCTACCTTCACGCCCATTCGGCGCAGAGCTGTCTTTAAGAGATTCTGTATCTTGCCGTCAGCAAGCATCTCACCACGTCGTTTTCCAAATGAATTGACAGCATCAAAGCCCATGTCGAGAATAGCCTGATAAACGTCGGCGCTACTTTTAAGGTTTGGAAGCACACGCTTGCGGTTGCCCTCTGCATCCTGCCTGAAGGCAAGGGTTGAGGTTGTTATCCCAATAAGATACAACCCCGGCAGCCCATTCTCAGCGGCAAGCCTGCGCCATGTCTTTATCCATTCACTTACGTGCGGATGATCCCAAGGTGCCCAAAGGATGAACACGGGCTTCCCGTCAACCGTAATATAGCGTTTATCCTTGAATGCAGGAAGGACAGACATGAAATGCTGAACATCATCGTCATTGCCGGGATAGAGCTGCTCCAAAAACATTGAGTTATCCTGTAACGCCGACTTCCTCTGCCATGTCTTGTTGCTCCAAGAATGGTTTGCCCAGCAAAGACAGAAAGGGAAATCAGGCTTACCACTTGCAAGTACCTCATTAAACGGACGTTCAAGGAGTTGCCGCCCATTACCAAACCAGTAATGATAATAGCAGAAACCTTCAATTCCTGCCTCACGTGCCAGTTCAGCCTGCCTCTCACGGGTCTCCGGCAAACGAAGGTCATAGAAACCTAAGTCGGCAGGAATTTTCGGCTGAACATGTCCCCTGAACATCGGCTTTGCCTGAGCCACATTGGTCCATTCCGTAAAACCAGGACCCCACCATGCATCATTCTCCGGGATAGGATGGTATTGAGGAAGATATAATGCTAATACTCTTGCTTTCATCTAATCATTATTTATTATCGAGACGAACAACGGTCTTCTCGTCAGTTTTCTTCGGGAATTTATTAAGCAGTGCTTCATGAACTCTAAGGTATACATATAGAGCAAACAGAGCAAACATCTTTAGGTTTCCTGAATCAGAATATGCGAAAAGATACATTCCACCCTGCATACAAACGCAAATAACAAAGTAAAGAAGTAGCATCTGATGAAGTTCAACTATACCCTCACGTGCCCTATGCATCCTTATGAAAACATATATACTGAATATTATAATTATCAAACAACCTATGACGGGACCGAAATCAATCATGAAGTCTCCGACAAAAGTCACGAAGTAGAAATCATCAATGTCAAGGTTATGATACTTATATCGTCGCTCATTGTAGTTCTTTGGTGTCGAAGGATCGATAACCTGCTTTACGAGATTAAATGTTCTATCGCCGTATCTTATACCACCATTGTCAATAGCATGGTTATTGAAATAGACATTAGCCTGACCGACATACCAGTTGATATAACCTGTCACTCCCGCATTGGTCTGACCAAAACGGCTGACTGTGATTGCCACTACAGGTAGTATGGTAAGGAAGATAAAAACACCTCCGACAATCTCTATTCCTCTTTTAATCTTTTTCTCCATGACCTCACGGAACATGAAATATGCTACTATGATAGTGAATATTCCATTGACAACTCCTGTGCGTTGTCCCATCATGACCGGGAAAAGCAGACCTATGCCAACAGATATGAAAAGAGCTGTAAGAAGCAGTTTGTCTTTCTTCTTCTGAGAGAGATAATAGAAACTGAAGAATATCAGCAGGTCGTAAAGGGCATTGAAGAAGATAGCAAATATATTAGAGACACCGTGACCTGTATCTTCGCCCTCTGACAACTGTTCCAGATAAGCCTCTTTACCGGCGTCTGAATCAGTAAAGAGCTTCACTAATCCTTCGCCGAAGTTAGCTACAATATCCGGAAGAAGAGCAAAAGCGCAAAGCACCATGAACCAGCACAGAGGCTTGAGGATTCTTGTATTAGGGTCAGAGATTTCTTCTATCTTGTGTGTATGATTGTATATTATGGGCGACAAGGCAATCATCAGCATCACATATAATAATAAAAAAGGAAATAATGCCAATGGCTCATACGTCATTGAGAAGAGGTCGTCATTGATAGTAAAAATGGTAAACACCGCATATAAGACATACGAGCCGATGATGACACTACCGGCATCAAGAGACATCCGCTTGATGTGGTACCAAATGAAAGTGACAATCCAAAACATCAGATACATCACTGCCATAATATTATCTGTAATAATCCTTGTCATCGTCTGCGTATAAAATGTGTGATATGTTTTACCAGCGCCGTTTTCTCATTTCTGTTCATACCGACCGAATATGCAAGCAATGGCACTGAAACAGCACTGAACAAAACACTGACTATGAAATTCAACCAGACATTATCGCATATATCAGATGCAACGTATTCTGTTATTACCACAATGACTGTCACTATCAATGCCTTAAACAGAAAGTCGATCATATAATCACCCACAGAGAAGTTTGAATAATATCGCTTTAAGCATATTACTCTCACTATGTGTGCAGCAACAGCAAGTGTTATCATTGAAAAGAAGACACTGTCGGGGTTGCTTGTATACCTGAACATCACGTATGACAGAGGGAGGCTAAGCAGCGTGATGCTCTCCACCGGAAGATGATACTCCCTCACCCTTCCCATAGCCTGCATAATAATGGTAATAGGATTGTTCAATGCTATGATGACGATATAAACCATAATCAGTCTTCCGAATGCAACCATTCTCACATCATTATTTCCCAGCCATGTATTCAGAATAAGGGGCATCTGAACAAAGACCGGCAGTCCGACCATGAGCAGAGCATAATATAATCCCTTGTTTGCTGTAGAGAAAAGGGTTTGCAAATAGTTGTGATTGCCTTCGGCATAAGCTCTTATCATCGACGGACGCAATGCAACGATCACACTATTGCATAGCGACATAAATGCGTTATAAATCTGCATTGCCACTCCAAAACAGGCATTAATTATCGGACCGAAGAAGATGTTAAGCAAGATAGCATTACCCTGAATAAGCCCAACATTGGCAACGCTGCCAAAGAAAGTCCAACCAGAGAAAGACAACAGTCTGCCATAGTAAGTTTTATCATTCACCTTCTTATAACGACATTCCTCGTACTTGGTCACGGCTCTTACGGCATACATAATCAATACGATAACAGCAACAAGCAACAGCCCACCTCCATAGAACTGTAATCTATCAATCGCAACGGTTCCGATTAGCAATGCCACCACCAGTTTCAACAAGCATTCTACAGTGGAGATAATAGCATACCAGTGCATATCTTCATTGGCAATAATCATCGAACTGAATGGAATCTGAAGTATGGAGCCGACAAAAGAAAACAAAGAGAACTGAAACAGCCAGTTTGCGGCTGCTATCCTATCAGCGGGAATCTGCATATGGTTATTAAGAAACCACATGCCGAGAATCTCGAACACTAAAACAACAACAAGAGACAGTCCGACGTTTATATTAACGCTGGTTGAGAAGATACGACTTATCTCTTTCTCATTGCCCTTACCTTGAGCGTAGGAGTAGAAACGTTGTGTCGAGACCAACAGCACGCTGCTCACACACGAGAGCGTCAGAACAACTCCTGCAACAGCGTTAAAGATACCAAAGTCCTCAACTCCAAGACGATTCATCAGGACGCGAACAGCATAGAGGTTGATAATCATCAACACAAACATGCGGACGAACAACACTAATGAGTTCTTCGTTATTCGTCGGGTATTGACATCCTTAACACCTATATTCGACATCCTTACTTAGATTGCATTCTTAATGATATCACGAAGTATATAAATGCTCACACCAACAAATGTGAGGAACAACATCATTGCGACGAATATCATACGCTTCGGACCTGCCGGCTTAGCAGGTACAGACGCACTTTTAAGTGTTGTAAAAGCTGGTGTACGTTCCTGCAACTTCGCTTGTGCAGCCATCAATTGAGTATTCATTGAACTATATGCCTGATACTGCATTGCCATATCGTTTTCAAGCGCATCGCGTTCTGAAAGATATGACTGCAGCACAGCGTCTTGGTTTGCATCGCAATAGGCTGCATACTTTGACATGGCATTCTTATACACAACATGAATGGAGTCCGTCAGATGTCTATAGTATGCCACGTCCTCACGTGCCTTTCTCGTGCGATAATTGATAATATAATTCTGCAAGCGTCCTCTTACGGAGTCTGCAAGCGAAGCACAGACTACAGGATTCTGATCCGTGAGACTAAGAGTGATAACATCTGTTTTCTTATCAACTGAGCAACTGATTATCTTATCCATCTTTTCCACGAGTTCATAGTCCTTACGTGAGAGGTGGAAAGGATTCAGTTTACTTACGTCACCCGCTAAATTATCTTTTGTATCAGTACTGACAATCATTTCCTTCAATGCTTTCCAACCTTTCTTGAATGGTACTGCGAGCGGATTATCCTTCTGGTGTTTCGTCAGATAAGTATAGTAATCGGTCACTATATGATTATCATCATCATCGTCAAACTCCACCTTTATAGACAGTATATCGACAAGGAACTCCGGCGATGCAAATAATTCAGGATAGAGCATAGGATATATAGCGTCATTACCCGAACCGCCAACATTGAAGCCAAACGATGATGCCAACGACGACAGATTGCTTCCCGACACTTCAGAGCCTCCCTCTGGAGCTAACGACACATCGCAAGTATAATAGCGTGGTTGAGGAAGTATCCATATACATGAAAGTACAAAAGCTATAGTCAACGCGTAAAGATACAACTTCTTTCTTTTCCACAGCTCCTTCAATACACGACCATAGTCTACTCTATTTTTTGTCTCTTCCATATCTATACTAAATTATTTAAATACCGATACTATGATTGCTCCAAGGGTGGCAAGGCTTGCCAACATGCTGGTAATCAATGTCACGTTTTGTGTATTGTTGTTCATGGTGTTACGCTCCGGTACAACGACTTCACAGCCGGGTTCTATCTTAGCGCCGTCCTTTACCATTCTCGCAGAGCCGTTCTGATAGATTACATAAGCCCATTTACGGTTTCTTGCACCGCGGGTGCCAGCCTGTCCCATATAGTATCTTGCACTCTTGCCATTGACGTAAGGCACGGTATTTGGATAAGGCACATTGCCACTTATTCTTACGGTATTATTCTGCGGTTCTATAACGAGACGGTCGCCATCGCGGAGTACAATATCATCAATACTTCCCGGCTCCTCAAGCGACTTATTAAGGTTCACTGCAACCTTGTATTCATCCTCACGCATTATTCTTTCCACGAGCAGTGAGTCGGCGAAGCGCTGCTTGCCGTCAGTACCCATCTGACCGCCGGCAAGATTGTACGACCACTCCGAACGTTGTCTGTCGAGCTGTATCTGTCGGCGACGCTCCTCCTCATTATAATATTTACGCATTATATATGCACCGTTCTTTGCCGCCTGTGCGGTAACGCCTCCACACAAGGCGAGCACATCGCTCACGCGGGTGTTGTCGTTTGACAGGCTATATGTACCCTCGGTCATCACCTCTCCCTCGACTGCCACGTTCGCCTGCTCACGGAATCCGGGATCCTTATTCACATACACTTCATCGAACGGCTGCAGCTTAAAGCCCTCTTTACCGTCTATGGCAAACCCATCTTTCAGGTTTATATGGAATGTTTGTGTCCGTATGCCACGTTGTGTAGCATCTTGTCCAGAGCTTACTCCACGACGGCTTATGGTAATATTCTGTTTAGAGGCTCTCTCCTTCAGACCACCAGCCTGAAGCACAAAGTCTTCAACGGTCATGCCCTCTGCATACTGGTACTGACCGGGGTAATACACCTCGCCATAAATCTTCAGCGTCAACGCCTTATTATTTTCTTCCTTGCTTGGAATGAACACAACATCCTCGTTCTGCAGAGGCACATCTGTTTCTGTGCCTGCCATTATAGCGGTGAGGTTTATCGACATCACCTCCAATGTGTGGTCTTTGCGCATACGATGTATAATGACACGATCAGTGAAAGCCTCGTCCTTCAGACCGTCGGCAACGTTGAGCAGGTCACGTACGGTGTGGACCTTCTCACCTATCTGATACATCCCAGGTCGAAGGGCTGCTCCGCGTAGCTCAACGGTATTCTCATAACGAGCAATAACGGAATCAACCGATACAGAATCTTCGTCGGCGAGGTTGAAGCCGTTCATGTCGAACTCAGCAACATTCCAAACGGAATATTCCTTGCCTGCCTTTCGCGTCACACGTACAGTCTTCGTATAAGCATCGCCGGTGAAACCTCCGGCATACTTCAGCAAGGTCTCGAGCGACTCGGCTTTCTTCATCTCATAGAACATCGGACGCTTCACCTTGCCTGTGATATTAACCATACATTCATAAGGACCGACCACGATGATATCATTGTCAGACAGTTTCACATTGCCGTTGAGTTTGCCATTGAGTATATAGTCGTATATATCGACCGTAGACACGAGTTTGTTCCGACGATATACTTTTATATTTCTCAGTGTACCGATGTCATTTATACCACCAGCCATATATAATGCGTGGAAAACGCTTGAGAATGCGCTTAGGGTGTATGTGCCCGGTATCTTCACCTCGCCCATAACGTTCACCATAATGGTGCGTGTCTCGCCAATTGTGAGCTTTATGCTACTGCCTGAATAACGCTTACCGAGAGTGCCGCGAAGGCGACTGGTTGCTTGCGCCACTGTCAATCCACTCACCTGCACTGGTCCGAAACCGTCGATGTTGATATATCCGTCAGGACTTACATTAGCAGTAATGCTCTTCTGCGATGCCCCATAGATATCGACAAATACCTGATCGCCAGGACCAAGCACATAGTTCTGCGGTGTAGCGATATTCATGTTCGGTTCAAACGAGAGCCGCTTATTATTAAATATATCACGACCGAACACACGGCGTTGGCTCTTATACATCTGTTCCATCTCACGATCGAACATCGTCAAAGAGTCTGGCATGAATCCGTTCAGTTCTATCTGCATATCATTCCATTCACTGTTCTTCTCATCATAGGTAAACTGTAGCGTTGCGTCTGTCATACGATAAGGCGAAACATTCTGCTCGTTCTGATGAGTGTCTTTCTTCGGCTGACGGCTGCGATTATCTGACTGTCCTGACAGATCTTTAGCACCCTGAACACTCTGTCCGCCCTTCTTCTCGTACTTCTTTCGCACATCGCGGAGACGATCCACTGTGACGCCTTTCTGCATCAGCTTCGTGACAATCTGAGCCTGACCGGTTCCTGCCTTTTGCTCTTTCTGAACGAAATCAATAATCTGAGCATCCGACATCGTAGACTGTGCGCTCACTTCCCCAAATGTGAGCACAGAAAGGAATAATAACAATATAAACTTTCTCATATATGTTGTTCTTATTTTTATCTGTTTATATATAAAATATAACTCTGTTTATGCCGTTTTATTGCACTACGGTTGGCAAAGATACGAAAAATGAGCGAAATATCAAAACAAAATACGGGCATCAGATATTCAAAAGGCTTACAGCATATTACTATACGATTATTCCTATACGTGAGTTCGTGATAAGAAAGATCTTGTAAAAGTTATAGAAATCTTATCAATAACTTGATGTATCGTCAAAAAAAATTATCGTCGTGATTTTTTGCGAAATAGAAAATTAAAAACAGCGATTTGCCAAGTCTGCATAGCATAAAAGCATTTCTTTGAGAACCGACAATAGCTAAAAACAGCCTAATTCAGTGCTTTTTCGTTCTAAAACAAGTAGTTCTTGATGCTGAAAAAGGCAGTTTCATCGGCAAAAAACGTAGGTATTTGACTCAAGAAACGGCGGTTCTTGAAACTCATTCTTTTTATTACATACACCAAAACGTTCTATCTCTCTGATTATCAACGTATTGTATGTAATGCCAAAAACAAGTGTTTTTTGTCACCAAACGATAACGCGCCGGTAAATATTGGCTGTACGTGCGGTTAGAACATTCTTTTTGTTAAAGTTATTCATATATATCGTAGGAGCCATTCCAGTTGTTTTATACAATGCTTATCCTGAACTTGGAGATTACCATATGCTCTATTTCGCTCGTTTGCACTACTCTGAGCTACACTCTTAGTTAGGCGGCACTCGGAAATAAAAAACAAAAACTACCGTTTTTATTTTGTTATTTCGCTCGTTTGCACTAACTTTGCACCGCAAACATTAAATCTGAAGAGTATCTCGGAAAATCAAAATGGGCACCGCCTGCAGGCGATGAGTCTTATTTTCCTCAATGATCCCTTCGTTCGCAATCTTTGATTGCTCACTCGGGGTTGACTGGATTTGACAGCAGATGAGATGGTGTGTAAGCACGCGGAGCTTCGTTGCCTGGCTCCTAAATATCAGACATCGACAAATTTAATTGGCGAAAACAACTACGCTCTCGCTGCTTAATCGAAGTATAGTAGATTAAAGCTTAATCTCGGTACTAAGTGCTGAGACGGGACATCGCCCAGGGATTCTTGTTCCGAAATGCCCTGATCCGGCGGTGCAGATAAATCGGAAATAGCCGTGTAATGCCTCGATTGCATAGTGAAATTTTAGAGGATAAGGATACGGTTGGTGGTCTGGGTCTTGCCATATCTCGAAAATGAAGTCCGGAATAAGCGTGTAGAAAGCACATGGTTTCCCTGTTTGGACGCGGGTTCGACTCACGCCAGCTCCACTTTACGTACTCTGAACAAGAGATTACAAGAAAATGATTAAATCAG
>CAJPPF010000045.1 GCA_905372445.1 uncultured Prevotella sp.
CGCCTTCTTTTATAAAAACGCCCCGATTACGAAAGTAGTCAGGGCGTTTGTGCGTATGCCCGGCATGATCATTGTCTAACGGGTGCAACTCCCCAAACCGCGCCAATTGACAATCCGGCAGGCGTAGGGGTATGATTTATCACGTTCCGCCCCATCAGGGAAACGGGCTAGCACACAAACGGCTGACGCAACAGGCGGAACGTGATAAATCATGCCCCTACGCCTGCCGGATTTCGTGTTTACCAGAGGATATCTTAAGCGTCATAAATCATGCCACTACAGGTTTCATTTATTTACCGGACACCAATAATAATAAATAAGGTGTGTAAGATACCGTGTAATATCCTGTGTATAGTCATTCTGTCGCATTGCTTTTTAATGGAATGACTATAATAAACTTAAAATCGGTCAAGAGCTGTAGGAGCGTGATTCATCACGTTCCGAATTCATAAAACAAGTATGAATGATGATTCCAATAAAAACAACAGTCAGCGGAATCCCTATGTGATGGAAGCCGCTGAGCCAAATTTTACCTTATAAATGTCCATTAATGTTTAGTAGTATATCCATTATTTTTTAGTAGACCGATGTTGGTGTTTGTCGTAATATGGTATGTCGATGCCGATGTCCGTCATCGTCGGAAATTGCTTTGTGAATCGTGCTGTTGTTTTTTATTTGATTCATATACAATAACAGCAATAAGAATCCGTTAGATAGATAAAGGAATTTTCATGTTGTGATTTGTTTAGGGAATTAACTGTTTACTGCTCATGAAATCATTATCAGAATATCTCTCACGTATAGGAAAGTCTCGAGGTTTCGGCATTCAGTCGCCTTGGGCTTATAGCTTTGTTAAGGATGTTATTTCGGAGAAACTTCCATATTATGCCTATTCGGATATAGAGAATCAGTATCTTGACACTCGCGAGCAAAAGAAGCAAAAGCTATATTTCAGAGTGCGCAATTTCCTTCATGGTGCTCCTTTACGCATTGTCAGCATGAAGCAATATGCGACAGAAGATATTCTTTCCATCTGCTCCTCGTTGTCGATGAATGGAGTATTGGTTGTCGAGGACATTTTTTCCTCTGACAGAAACTATAGCCGTTGGTTGCAGTTGCGTGATTCCTGTTTGATAGGAATAACGTTCGACTTATATGATTTCGCTATCTGTTTCATGCCAAACGGAATGTATAAACAACATTATAAGTTGAATTTCTGACATTTTAGATTTGTTCTGCCATATATTAAGTATTATTTTCTTTAAATTCTCTTGGAGATTAGAAGAAAAATCGTATATTTGCAGCCAAAATAAACAAAACCGTTAAAGATATAACTATATGTATTGGACACTTGAACTTGCTTCGAAACTTGAAGATGCTCCATGGCCAGCAACAAAAGAAGAACTTATTGATTATGCCATCCGTTCCGGTTGTCCTCTTGAGGTTCTTGAGAATTTAGAGGAGATAGAGGATGAGGGAGATGTGTATGATGGCATTGAGGAAATATGGCCCGATTACCCGGATAAAGAGGATTTCCTTTGGGATGAGGAGGAGTATTAAACTCATTCAGTAATAAACTGTTGAAACAATAAGACAAGAATCTAATGCTGCTCTTGTCTTATTGTTTTTATATGATATTCAGCGGTGTGGGAATTAGTGACAACGTCATTGTTCTGCGCCAACAGTAATAACTCGAATCATGCCGGATGATACATCTTGGGTTTAACTGCCGAAAGAGATGTAAACAATAACGTGACTACAAACTTTTTCCTGTTTCTTTTTTGTAATTGATTTTTTCTTTGTATATTTGTCGTATAAATATTTTAGTCAGATGAAAATCAGTAAAAAGGAAGTAATATCATGGTTTGGCATGCTGTTGGGTTGTAGCATTCTTGCAGCAGGTTTTGTGTTTTTCATTAACCCATACAACATTGTTCCAGGCGGAGTATATGGTCTGAGTATTGTGCTGCACAACCTTTTTCCCAGCATTCAGGTCGGTACTTTCGGTTATGTTTTTGACATTCCTTTGCTTATCATATCAGCAGTCTTCCTCGGTTCTAAGCTTGGTACGAAGACCTTTGTGGCGGCACTGACTACACCTTTGATTATGAATCTGATGTCAGTGCTTTCTTATCCTTCGAAAGAGGCATTGCACAGCCTCGACCCGACGCAGCTTCTCGGTGGTATGCTCAACATGAGCGACCAACTTATTCTGCCGGTAATAATCGGTTCTTTGCTTATCGGTGTCGGTTGTGGTATCGTTGTCAACTGCGGTGCCACTACCGGCGGAAGTGATATCGTTGCAATGATTCTGCAGAAGTATGCGAGGATAAAGTTCAGCAATGCTGTGCTGATGGTCGACGGCTTCGTAGTGCTTTTCGGTCTTGTAGTCCTCGGATTTGGCATCGGAAATGCCGAACCAAACCGTCAGGCAATATTCCTCTCTTTCTATTCTATGATAGCCATTTACCTCACTTCGCGAGTCATTGCGCGTGTTATTAACGGCACGAAAGACGACAAGATATTGTTCATCATCAGTGAGAATAACCTTGAAGACCTCTATAAGTATATCATAGAAGTTCTCGACCGCTCGGCAACGCTGGTAAAGAGCAAGGGCATATATTCCGGCGACGACAAAAGTTTTGTCTTCCTTGTGGTAAGCTATAAGCAGGTTCACAAGGTAAAACAGAAGGTAAAGGAAGTCGACGAGCGTGCATTCGTTGTTGTCACCGATGCCTACGATACCTACGGTGAGGGTTGGAAAGACCTGCCAAGCATGGGCGAGCTAATCCCAGAGTAGTCTATTGCGCAAAGAATAACATGGATATGTCAGCTGCTTCAGTATCTGCGTATTTGCATAGAAGGCAGCTTATCATCTCTCCACATGCGCGAACATTATCTATATTACCGTCGTATCCGTTTATGAAACACGCCAGATGACTGCTTTCGAGCGACAGTTTGGTGCGTTCGTGGTCGCTTGTTGGTGTACCGAATCCGCCTGCTTTATCGCGATACACCGGCATACCTTCAATGTTCAGTGTGCCCCTTCCTATACCCTCGTAAGGCTCATTCTCCGCGCCTATGCCCAATAAAACCTGTTTACCCTCGATTTTATCAAGGTCGAAACCGCCTATGCTGTAGCCATATCTTATAGATGCGAGATTGATAAGATCGACAACGGTATTGACGGCATATAGCTCCTTGCCCTGAATAAGACGTCGGCAGAGCTGCTCATTGCTCGGACGATAGCGGCTTGGGTCCTTTCCGCACGCCTTGTATCCCTCGCGAGTGGCGAGTATTCCACTTCTCTGTTTCACCGTATCTGTTGTGAACTCCATACGCAGCCAGTCCGTAGCATTGTTGATTTCCTCCCATAGGGTATTGCTGTGCTCTGTGTTCTTTATTGGGGCGAAGACCGCACATCCGCAAAATGCAGGACACGCTTGCTTAAATTCATCGGTAATAAGAATGTCGATCTGTCTCATTCTTTCTGTTGATTATAATATTATGAATGCAAAGATATGTATTCTTTTTGATTTTAGTGCTTTCGCAGGTGAATAATTGTTTTTCGTGCAAAAGTAGATTTTTACGAAACAGGCATCCGTGGAAACTGCAGACATCATAACTCCTCACAGTCATAAGCGATTGTGAGGAGTTTTTTCTTTGCCGAGACAATAAACAATGAAAAACCTCGTTATAATAAAGTGTTGAAATGTAAACATATCATAACCGTTCTTCTTGCTGTGCTCGCGCTTCATGCCCGTGCACAGTATGACCCGTTGTTCAGTCATTATTTCGATATGGAGCCGTCGTTCAATGCGGCTGCCGTAGGAAAGGAGACAAAGCTGAACATCGGTGTTGCTTATGGCATTCAGATGGCAGGATACGAACGCAACCCGCAGTCGATGTATGCCTCGGCTGATATGCCATTCTATTTCATGCAGTCGTATCACGGCGCCGGCGTGCAACTTGTGAGCGACAAGATCGGATTGTTCAACCATACGCGTATAGAAGGACAGTATGCCTATAAGTTCAGACTTTTCGGCGGACAGATGTCGTTAGGCGTGCAGGCAGGACTTATCAGCGAGTCGTTCGACGGCAGCAAGCTCGACCTTGGCGACGCCAATGACCCAGCTTTCAGTTCATCGCAGGTCGAAGGACACCAGCTCGACCTCTCCGCCGGACTATACTATCGGCGCGGACAGCTGTATGTCGGACTGTCGTCAACACATCTCAACGCCCCGCTCGTCGAACTCGGCGAAAACAATGAGTTGCAGATTGACCGCACATATTATTTTACAGGCGGATACAATATAAAGTTGAGAAATCCGTTCTTAACAATAAAACCGTCTGTTCTCTTCAGGACAGACCTTGTCGCTTACAGAGCAGATGTCACCGGACGATTGGTATATGCCACTGATAAGAAGATGATGTACTTAGGTGTCAGCTACAGTCCCGGTAATTCCGTGACATTGCTCGTTGGCGGTAATGTTCACGGAATAATGCTTGGCTATAGCTACGAATATTACACCAATGGCGTGGGAATGATTAATGGCGGTCATGAACTGTTCGTCGGTTATCAGATGGACGTCAATCTGTTTAAGAAAGGCAGGAACAAACACCAGAGTGTGCGCATACTATAGAATAGAAAATAAAAATATAATATACTTATGAAGAAATTGTTCATAATTCTTTGCATCACAGCAGCAACAGTATCGTTCGTCAGTTGTATGAGTGGCAGGAAGATGAGCTCGTCGGTAGGTTCAGGCGGTGAAGTGACCGGACTCGGCGGTCGTTCATTCACAGAGCCTACACCTTACGGCATGACCAAGGTGGCGCGTGGATATTTGAATATGGGTATAACCCAGCAGGACAGCCTGTGGGGCAAGGAGACGCCTACGAAAGAAATCTCTGTCGACGGCTTCTGGATGGACGAGACTGAGGTAACAAACTCAAAGTACAAGCAGTTTGTCATGTGGGTGCGCGACAGTATTCTCCGCACTCGCCTTGCCGATCCTTCCTATGGAGGCGATGAGAGTTATATGATTACCGAGGATAAGAACGGCGAGCCGATAACGCCGCGCATCAACTGGAAGAAGCAGTTGCCACGCAAACCTAACGAGGATGAGCTGCGTGCCATAGAGTCGTTGTATGTCACAAACCCTGTGACAGGCGAGAAACTGCTCGATTGCCGACAGATGAACTATCGTTATGAGGTCTACGACTATACTACGGCAGCACTGCGTCGCAACCGTCTGCGTGCTGAAGAGCGTAATCTCAATACCGACGTCGTGGTTGATCCTAACGAGGTTGTTATGATTTCAAAAGACACGGCGTATATCGATGACGAGGGACGCATTGTCAGTCAGACCATCGATAGGCCTATATCAGGACCGTGGGATTTCCTTAATACATACATCATTAATATATATCCCGATACAACGGTGTGGGTTAATGACTTTCAGAACTCCGACAATGAGATGTATCTCCGTAACTATTTCTCAAATCCTGCATACAACGACTATCCTGTAGTCGGCGTGTCGTGGGAGCAGGCAAATGCTTTCTGTGCATGGCGTACGGACTATCTGCTTAAGGGTCTCGGTCCGGAGGCACGTTATATACAGCGCTACCGTCTGCCGACAGAGGCTGAGTGGGAGTATGCCGCACGTGGAAAGGAAGGCAACGAGTTTCCTTGGGAAGAGGTGGACACGAAAAGTGAAGACGGTTGTTTCTTCGCTAACTTCAAGCCCGACCGCGGTAACTATACCAAGGACGGAAACCTTATAACATCGAAAGTCGGCATCTACTCAAGCAACAGCAATGGTCTGTATGATATGGCAGGCAATGTGGCAGAGTGGACAAGCACGATATATACCGAGGCAGGCGTAGAGGCTATGAACGACATTAACCCTCAGCTCGAGTACAAAGCTGCGAAGGAAGACCCTTATCGCATGAAGAAGAAGAGCGTGCGCGGCGGTTCGTGGAAGGACCCGGAGAGCTACATACGGTCTGCATGGCGCACTTGGGAATATCAGAACCAGCCTCGTTCATACATAGGTTTCCGCTGTGTACGCAGTCTGGCAAGCACCACAAGCGAGAGAAACAAGAGCAGCAAGAAATCAAAGAAATAGTAATCAATCACAGTATATACGACTATGTCAAAGTACAGCAAATATAATGTCATCTATCAGTTGCAGAAATGGCTCGACAGTGTGGCAGGACAGACATTCATGAACTATGCCTACTCATGGGGTGCGTCAATCGTTATCCTCGGTGCGTTGTTCAAACTTACCCATCTCCCGGGAGCAAACTTCATGCTGTTCCTTGGTATGGGTACTGAGGTGCTCGTGTTCTTCATTTCGGGTTTCGACCGTCCGTTTGACAAGACAGAGGACGGAAAGGAGCTTCCTACTTCGCGCAGTAAGGTTACAATAGAAGAGGCTGGGGAGCCGTTTGTCGCAGCAGAACATACTGTTGCTGTGGAACCCGGCGTACGGATTATCGGCGGCATCAATGGTCCGATGACCCCTGCTCCTGCCGTAACGCAGGAGACAGCCGAGAGCATGGAAGAAGCTACAAAGACATACATAGGACGCTTGAGTGAACTCAACGAGACTCTCGTGAAGGTATCGGCACTTAGTAAGCGGTTGACGACCGACAGTGAGGAGATGGAAAACCTCAATCGTACGCTCACCGGCATTGCCAAGGTCTACGAGATGCAGCTTAAGAGCGCGTCGCTGCAGATTGGCACTCAGGACGAAATCAACATTAAGGTGCGTAAGATGGCTGAGCAGATGGAACAGCTCAACCAGATATATGCCCGCATGATCGAGGCAATGACTGTCAATATGCCGGGCGCAGCACCGGTAGCACCGAAGCTCTAAGGGTAGTATCTATATATAATGTATATTATAGAACTTAACCCCCAATAACCCCAATAACCCATATTAATTATGGCAATAAAGAAAAGACCTGTTAATCCTCGCCAGAAAATGATCAACCTGATGTATGTTGTGTTGATGGCGATGCTTGCGCTCAATGTCAGCAACGAGGTGCTTAATGGCTTCTCGCTTGTCGATGATGGCTTGAACCGCAGTACAGCCAATTCGGTGAAGAGCAACAATACAATATACGAAGACTTCGCTGCACAGATGAAGGCGAACCCCCAGAAAGTGAAGGAGTGGTTCGATAAGGCACAGGCAGTGAAGGATATGAGCGATTCGCTCTATAATTTCGCACAGAATCTGAAGGTCGCCATAGTGCAGGAAGCTGACGGCTCTGACGGCGACATGCATGATATAAAGGCAAAGGACGACCTCGAGGCAGCATCAACCGTGATGCTTGCACCGGGAACGGGCAAAGGCGGTCAGTTATACAAGCAGATAAATGATTTCCGCAAACGCATACTTACCATGCTTCCTGATGGCGACCAGCGGAAGATAATCGCCGACAATCTCGCCACCGAAGTGACACGTCAGGGCAAAGCTCTCGGCAAGAACTGGCAGGAATCGATGTTCGAGAACATGCCTGTTGCGGCGGCAGTAACCCTTCTTTCCAAACTACAGAACGACGTGCGCCATGCTGAGGGTGAGGTGCTACATAACCTCGTTTCTAATATCGACGTCAAGGATATACGTGTCAACCGACTTGAGGCTTTCGTCATACCAGAGTCGCGCACCGTTGTCAGCGGCGACCGTTACTCCGCACAAATAGTCATGGCAGCGGTAGACACTACGCTGCAACCACAGATTTTCATCGCTAACAAACCGGTTAACCTAAAGAACAATACATACGAATTCACTGCGGGTGGAGTGGGAGAGCACAGCTTCTCGGGATTCATCACTATGCGCAACGGCAGTGGCGAGACCATTCGTCGCGATTTCGAGCAGAAATACACCGTCGTGAATCCTTCGGCAACAGTATCTGCCGACCTCATGAATGTGCTCTATGCCGGTTATGACAACCCTATCAGCATATCCATTCCCGGAGTGCCGCTCAATGCAGTTACGGCTACAATGTCTGGCGGTTCATTCCATTCTATCGGCATGGGTCACTTCGTGGCAAAACCTTCGGCAGTAGGCAAAGACGTGACTATCACCGTTGCAGCCAACACCGGTGGACGCTCACGGCAAATGGGACAGTTCACCTTCAAGGTGCGCAAACTGCCTGATCCAACAGCCTACATCCCTATGGGCGACGACCGTTTCAAGGGAGGACCGTTGACAAAGTCACAACTGATGGCTGCCGACGGCATCAAGGCAGCTATCGACGACGGATTACTTGACATACAATTCCGCGTTGTGAGCTTCGAGACGGTGTTCTTCGATAATATGGGTAATGCCGTGCCGATGGCGTCAAATGGAGCAAATTTCTCTGCTCGTCAGAAGGAGCAGTTCCGCAAGTTGACCAGTCGCAGGCGCTTCTACATATCACAAGTTACAGCCGTAGGTCCTGATGGTCTGACCCGTCAGTTGCCTGCAGCAATGGAAGTACAAATGAAATAACAACGATTATGAAAAAGATATTATTAGTTCTCTTCATTGCAACGCTCGCTGTTGCTGCCAACGCCCAACCACAGGTACGCCGCACTCAGCAGCAGGCTAAAGCGCAGAAGTCGAATGTCGACAACATGACGCTTCGTGCGCAGATATCCTATCCTGCCGCTCAGACAATGAGCGAGGACGTGGTGTGGCGCCGCGACATCTATCGTGAACTGAAACTCTCTGTCGCTGCCAACTCCGGGCTCTATTATCCTGAGGAACCAAATGGCAACGAGATGAATCTCTTCACTTACATCTTCAAGCTGATGCTCACCGGTAAGATTAAAGTCTATGAGTATCGTCTTGACGGCAACGAGTCGTTCTCCGACAGTGCCCGCGTCAAGCCGCTTGAGTTTCTCGACAACTACGGTATCTACTACGAACGCAACGGAAAGTCAATGCACCTCGATAACAGTGATATCCCTTCACGCGATGTCCGTGGCTACTATCTGAAAGAAAGTGCTTACTACGACCAGGCTTCTGCCACATTCCATAAGAAAGTCATTGCCCTCTGTCCGATTATGGTGCGTCAGGACGACTTCAGCAGTGGAGAAGGTGACGACAGCGGACAGAAATATCCGCTCTTCTGGGTCAAGTACGACGACATTGCTCCGTTCCTCGCGAAGCACACCATCATGACCAGCGACCTGAATAACGCCGCTACGATGAGTGCCGACGACTACTTCACGAAGAACCGGTATAAGGGAAAGATATATAAGACAACCAATATGCTCGGCAAGACGCTGCGTCAGATGGCAGGCGACGATGACATGAAACTCACAGCCGAGCAGAAGCGTATAGAATCCGAGATAGATGCGTTCGAGAAGAATATCTTCGGCAATCAGGCACGCAAGGATTCGCTTGACTCCCTAAGTATTGCTGACGATTCAAAGAATAAAAAAGTGCGCAGGTCGGCACGTAAGTCGACATCCGCTCGTAAGACGACTACCGTACGTAACACAAAGACGAGCGCTCCAAAGTCATCAAGTTCATCAACAGCACGTGTTTCTGCACGTCGCGAACGTCGTTAATATATGAAAAAGATTATTATCATTATTGCAGCCGTTGTCGTGTCACTCACGGCAAGTGCACAGATTAAAGTTGGTTTCCGTTGTGGAATGAACGTGTCGGAAAGAAATGGCGGCGAAAAATTTTGGGATAACCTGACAAATTCGTCGCTGACTGGATTCTACCTCGGTCCTACGCTTAAGTTCGTTCCTTTAGGACTTATCGGTGTCGACGTCTCTGCTTTATACGAGCAGCGCGAGACCGCTATCTCCGGAGTTACCCTTAAACAGCATTCGTTTGCCGTGCCGGTGAATCTGCGTCTGCAGGTGTTTAACATCTATCCGGTCACACTGACAGCTTTTGCCGGACCGCAGTTCGGCTTCAACCTCTCCAATGATACCAATAAGGAGTTGCTTAAGCAGGTTGGAGAATGGAAATGGAAGCAATCGAATCTAAGCGGAAACTTGGGCGTAGCAGCCATGCTCTTCAAACATTTGGAGGTTAATGCCAATTACAACTTCGCCCTTGGCAAGACGGGAGAGTTCAGTAATAATGCTTTGAAAGAGGCAAAGGCAACCATCAAGGGAAGAAAACTCGGTGGCTGGCGTATAGGAGTAGCCTACTATTTCTAAGCGTCTTTTTCCTACTGAGCCATATCCAAACCCCTACGACAGGCTAACATCGAATGTATGTCTGTCGTAGTGTTACGTGTTTTTATGTTTAGCAGAGTGGTTTTATACCACTTTTTTTTTGTCCTTTACAATCATTGATGCTGCAATGCTTCCCACGAGTATGAACACTATGAAGAGCAATGATGCCACAGCATCTATTTCATATACTTCGGCGATGAGCAGTTTCACACCGATGAAGAGCAGCAATATGCTTACACCCACCTTCAGATAGCGGAAACGGTCGGCAATGGCAGCCAGAAGGAAGAACATCGCACGCAGACCAAGAATGGCAAATATATTACTGAAAAACACCACGTAAGGGTCGAGCGAGACGGAGAATATAGCAGGAATGCTATCGAAGGCGAATATGAGATCGCTGAACTCGATGACGAGCATCGTGACGAAAAGCGGTGTCATGCACAGCACGCCCTTCTGGGTCTTGTCGGCAAGCTCATATTTATTGCCTACCTTTACGGCATGTACAAAGAAGTTGTCGCCGTCATAACGTGGATACACATTGAAGTATCTCGACAGGAATCTCACCATTGCATGATTCTCGGCATCTATCGACTCCTCCTTATTACGGTTGACATACATTTTTATCGCACTGTAGATAAGGAATACTCCGAATATCATTAGCATCCACTCAAAGCGGCTGATTATTGCTGCGCCGGCGAAGATAAAGATGAAACGCATGATGATAGCACCAAGAATACCCCAGTTGAGCACATGCTGATACTCCGTCTTCTTCACTCCGAACGAAGCAAAAATCATCATCATCACAAAGAGATTGTCGACAGATAGCGCCTTCTCGATGAGATAACCTGACAGATAAGAGATGGTCATATAGTGACGATACTTCTGCAGCGAGCCTTCATAGTCGTCCGCGTCGAGATTCAGATGTGAGGCATACCTGCTGCTTATTGCCTGAAGCTCTTGGAAGTTTGATATTCCATGAACGAGGTCGCCATAAAACCAAAGAAATGCAGAGAAAGCCAATGCAAGGGTAATCCATACTGCAGTCCATGTGCCGGCTTCCTTTATTGAAACCTCATGCGCCTGCTTGTCAATCACTAACATGTCTAAAAGTAAGATTCCTACTATGGCAGTCAGGAAGCATACAAAGAAAATAAGTTCCGTTGTAATCATAATCCGATGCAAAATTATTAATTTTCTTCCTTAGATAATAGGTATATTCTGTTACAATGTTATGACATTTGCTATTTCATGACTTATGCCATGAATTACTGTATGCCATGCTCGCTTTTCGCTTTATCGGCGGTGGTTATGAAGGATATCATACTCTGTAGGACTTCATACGTATTTTGCTATGATAAATTTTATCTGCTCATTTTTTTTTCTTACTTTTGCATCTGCATAAGACACTGCTGTCTGTTGCGACATGAAATACAGTTATGAAGTACGTCGATGTCATCCTGCCACTCCCTTTGGAGGGCTTTTTAACTTATGCTCTGCCGGAAAACCTGCAGGGCTCCGACTTGTTTGGCTATCGCGTACTTGTGCCGTTGGGGCGTTCGCTGACATATACCGCTATGGTGGCGCATTGCCACGACGAGAAACCTCGGTTTCCCTTACGCGATATTATCAGCGTGCTCGACCCTAAGCCGATGCTCCTGCCACAACAGTTCAAGCTCTGGACATGGATTGCCGACTACTATATGTCGCCCATCGGCGAGGTGTATAAAGCCGCTATGCCATCGGGGCTGAAGGCAGAGGAGGGCTATAAGCCACGCACGGAACTGTATGTCGGTCTGTCGGAACCGTTTCGTTCGCAAGAAGCAATGAACATTGCTTTCAGTATGCTTGTACGCGCAGAGAAACAGCTTAAGGTGTTCGCTTGCTTTCTGGAGCTCTCGCATTGGGATACGATAAACGGCTCTCAGACGGAAGAGGAAGTGAAAGAGATAACAAAGGATGAACTGGTTAATGTCAGCAAGACCCCCGTCTCTGTAGTGAATGCACTCTGCACTCGAGGCATACTATATAAATATGAGGTGGAGGTGGGACGTCTGGGACATGGCGGAGAACCGCAGCCGGAGAATATCCGACAGCTCAACGAAGCCCAGACCGATGCGTACAACAGTCTGCTGATGCAGTTCATGAAGAAGTCCGTGGTGCTTCTGCACGGTGTTACCTCAGCAGGAAAGACCGAGATCTACATACATCTCATTCAGCAGGCTATCGACCGTGGCGAGCAGGTGCTCTATCTCTTGCCCGAGATTGCGCTGACGGTGCAGATAATGCGGCGCCTGCAACGGGTGTTCGGCAACCGTCTGGGCATTTATCACTCAAAATACAGTGATGCCGAACGTGTGGAGATATGGCAGAAACAGATGAGCATTCATCCTTACGATGTCATCCTCGGAGCACGCTCAGCGATGTTCCTCCCGTTTCAAAAGCTCGGTCTTGTCATTGTCGACGAGGAGCATGAGACGTCATTCAAACAGCAGGAGCCGGCTCCGCGCTACCATGCCCGCTCGGCAGCGATAATGCTTGCGCAGATGTATGGGGCGAAGACACTGCTCGGGACGGCAACGCCTTCGATGGAGAGCTATCACAATGCTCAACAGGGCAAATATGGACTTGTGGAACTGAAGACCCGATATAAGGGCATGGAGCTGCCGGAGATAGAGATTGTCGACGTGAAAGACTTGCGTCGCAGAAAGATAATGCAGGGCTTGTTCTCGCCACAGCTCATCGCCGCCATGCACGAGGCACTGGCAAATAACCGGCAGATTATACTCTTCCAGAACCGCCGTGGTTTCTCGAACATGGTTGAATGTAAGGCGTGCGGCTGGGTGCCTCACTGCAATAACTGTGATGTGGCACTGACATATCACAAGAGTCTTGGCATGCTGACCTGCCATTACTGCGGTTATACCTATGGCGTGCCTCATGTGTGTCCTTCATGCGGTGAGCACGACCTGCGCGGCAGGGGAGCGGGCACGGAGAAGATAGAAGACGAGATACAGATGCTTTTCCCCGATGCCCGAGTGTCGCGTATGGACCTCGACACGACGCGTACACGTAACGCCTACGACCGTATCATCACTGATTTCTCGTCGGGCAAGAGTGATATTCTCATAGGCACGCAGATGGTAACGAAAGGTCTCGACTTCGACCGCGTCTCTGTGGTCGGCATACTTGATGCCGATACGATGCTCAACAGCCCTGACTTCCGTGCCTACGAGCACGCGTTCATGATGATGTCGCAGGTGAGTGGACGTGCAGGAAGGAAAGGGCAGCGCGGACAGGTGTTCCTTCAGACGAAGAATGTCGGACTGCCACTGCTCGAGCAGGTGGTGAATAATGACTACTCTGCCTTCTACAACGATTTGCTCGAAGAGCGCCGTATGTTCCGTTATCCACCTTTCTATCATATTATCAATGTCTGCCTGAAGCATAAAGATGAGCAGGTGGTTGAGGCGGCAGCGCTCGAACTGGCAAGGCGACTGCGCCAGTGGTTCGGCACACGAATATTAGGACCCGACAAACCTTCAGTAGCGCGTGTGAAGCAGCAGAACATCAGAAAGATTGTCATTAAGCTGGAGAATAAGATAGACCTGGCACAAGTGCGGTTGTACTTACGCCAGGCACAGAAGCAGATGCTAGCGGACAAACGTTATGCTACACTGCAAGTGTTCTATGATGTAGACCCATTGTAGATGACTGAAAAGTAAAAATTTTTCCTTACTTCCGATATTCGTAATCCGACACTGCTGCACCTCATTGAAAACAAACTTCCATTACCAAAAATAACAGAAAATGGTTCTTGTAACTATTTGATTTTCAATGTGTTTCAAGAACCTACGTTTTTAACGTCAAGAAGCGCCGTTTTTAGGCGCAAGAACCGGCGGTTTTAGAGCCAAGAACCGCCGCTTCTTGAAACAAGTTCCTGCGGTTCTTGAAATCACTGACGGTGAAAAGTGGAAAAACAACCTTTGGAGAGGATTATCAGTTGTAATAATTTTTCCTTTCATGTTGACCGTGCTCTTGTATTCTTTCAGCCTATGTTCCGCCGCTATGGAATCAAGCCTTGTTTCGATTTGTGATTATTGCTATGCAAGATAATTTCTAAAATACAACTT
>CAJPPF010000046.1 GCA_905372445.1 uncultured Prevotella sp.
TGCTCAACAATCGAACAAAATCAGTCAAGGACTCTAATGACCGATTCGGGTTTAATTCTCTGAACGTGTTGCCTGGCGAGCCAAATAAGTGAATACATGCTCCATGTCAGGTTGCTTGAATTCCTGCTTCAATGCGTCAGGAGTTCCTATGGCTTTGATTTTGCCGTCAACCATTATCGATATTCGATCGCAATACTCTGCCTCATCCATGTAATGTGTAGTGACGAAGACCGTTATTCCTCGAGAGGACGCATCATATATCAGCTCCCAGAACTGCCGGCGCGTGGCAGGGTCGACACCACCCGTAGGTTCATCAAGAAAGACCACTCCCGGCTCATGGAAGATGCTTACCGAAAAAGCCAGTTTCTGCTTCCAGCCCAACGGCAGACTTTTCACTAATGTATTCGCATGATCAGAAAAACGAAGCTGATTCAGCAGCTCATCCGTCTTGCGCTCTATATCATCGTCACGCATGCCGTATATACCTGCGAAGAGCCTGATGTTCTCTGCCACCGTAAGGTCTTCATACAGTGAGAACTTCTGACTCATATAACCGATATGTTGCTTTATCTTCTCATACTCCGTGCTGATATCATATCCCACCACACGCCCGGTGCCACCGCTGGGCTGGCTCAATCCTGTCAGCATGTGCATGGCTGTAGTCTTGCCCGCACCGTTGGCACCAAGGAAACCGAATATCTCGCCTTTCTTCACTTTGAAACTTATATCCTCGACCGCATGGAACGCTCCGAACGCTTTCACGAGATGCTCTACCTCTATGACGTTGTCGGAATCGGGTTCGCTGTCAGCCTCTCCGGCGTCCTCACCTCCCACTCTTTCTATAGCCGGAGGATTGAAGACATCCCTAAACTCATTTAGTATTTCATCTGCTGTGCCAACTCCTTTCACCTCGCCTTCCGACAGAAAAGCGACCCGCTCACAAAGTCGGACTTCATCAATGTAAGGCGTTGAGGCTACGATAGTGATGTCACGCTCGTTGAGTTGAAGAAGCAGTTCCCACAATTCCTTACGGCTGACGGGGTCAACACCTGTTGTCGGTTCATCGAGGAAAAGCACGCTCGGCTTATGAACCAAGGCACAGCAGAGAGCGAGTTTCTGTTTCATTCCGCCCGAAAGAGCACCAGCCTTGCGATTCTTGAAACGTTCTATCTGCGAATAGATGGCTTTTATCGAGTCGTAGTTCTCCGCAACGGTTGTACCGAAGAGCGTAGCGAAAAAGTTGAGGTTCTCCTCGACGGTAAGGTCCTGATACAGCGAGAAGCGTCCCGGCATATATCCGACGCGCCGGCGTATCTCCGTCATCTGGTTCACCACATCAAAGCCGCCAATCGTGGCACTACCTGAATCGGGCAACAGCAAGGAGCAGAGTATACGATACATAGATGTCTTGCCTGCCCCATCGGGACCAATGATACCGAACACCTCGCCCCTGCCGACTGAAAGACTGACATCTCTCAACGCCTGCACACTATCATAGTGCTTGCTTATGTTGCGTATTTCTATCATTGCTTCGTTATAATGCCTCGTCACAACTTAACCTCACCATACATTCCAATCTTCACAAATCCGTCGTTGCGGAACCTCACCTTTACGGCATATACCAAGTCGGCGCGCTCGTCGGCAGTGAGTATGGTCTTAGGAGTAAACTCCGAACGGTTGGAAATCCATGTTATCACACCGTCATATTCACGTCTTTCGTTGCGCCCGAAATCAGCCTTCACTCTCACCTTCTGACCTATCTTGATGTCCTTCAGCTGTATTGAGGTGACATAAGCGCGAATATACATCTGTTCTGTGTTTGCCACCTTAATGAGCGGTCTTCCGACAGCAACGAACTCACCTTGTTCTGCATACTTCTCAAGGACGGTGCCCGTTATTGGCGATACAATGTCTGCATTCTTTATCTGGTCGGCGAGTTGTCGCTTCTGAGCCTCCACTCCCACGACTTTGGCTTTAACTGCCCGAACCTGATCTGCCATCGACGAGTTGTTGCTCCTGATTTGATCGCGCGTGGCATTCAACTGGCTACGGAGCACTTTTATCTGGTTGTTTATATCATCCAATTGCTTGCGTGGCACGGCACCATCATTCACCAGTGCCGTAAAGCGCTTCTGTTCACTAAGCGCATTTTCTATCTGCTGAGTGATTGACGCGAGCTGTTTCTGCATGTCAAGACGGCGACTGCTTGCCATTGCTGCCGTAGCATCAAGCTGCATACGTGCTGCATTGAGTTCATCCTGCTTCTGCAATAACTGATAGACATCGATATTGCCAACTTTCTCATTGGCTTTAATCGTCTGCCCTTCGACGACATTAAAGTTTTTCAGTTCGCCGGTTGCTTTAGCCGACACGGTCACTTCCGTAGCTTCGAAAGTACCTGTCGCGTCGAACGCTGTTTCTTTTTTCCCACAGGCAGCCAGTAATAAAATGACGTATGTGAGCATGATTATCTTTTTCATATATATAGGAATTATTCGTTGACAGAAAATTTAAGGTTATATATCTCTCTGAGCATGTCTATCTCATGAATTGCCTTCTGCACCTTGGCAGCATTCTCATTGTTTATCTCGCGTATGAGACCCGTTACATCGATTATTCCATGACCAAGTTTCGACTCGGCAGTCTTGCGCACATTACCTCGGAGAGTTATTATCTCGTCGTCACGCTTCATCATTTCTCGATAACGTATTATATCAGCATTCTGCTGCATCTGCTCCATATCATTATTGAAAAGGAATACCTCTCGGGCGTTGTCTGCCATATCGCGCTGCATCCGCAACTTGGTTTTGTCGGCAGAGCGCGTATATAGCGCACCGATATTCCATGAGAGCTTTATTCCTGCAATGCCGTTGAGACTCCATTCATGGCGCATCATATCATCAAACATATTCAGTCCCGGATAGCCATAATAACCTTGGGCAAACAGCCCGAGTTTAGGCATAAGCTGCGAATTTAACGCTTTCTCCTGCGCATCAGCCAACCGTTTCTGGGCATTGAACAGCCGAAGTTCCGGGCGGTTTTGCACATAATTCACTTCCACAGCATTGGGTTTTACAGGACTGTTCATCTCTATTCCACAGAATATGCTTAGCATCTGCCGGAGAGTATTACGCTGCGACTTCATGCTTTCGTTCTGCTGCATGGCGTTAAGCCGTTCAGCCTTGACATTATCCAAATCGCTTGTGGCAGCAGTGCCCATTTTTACCATGCTCGTCAACTGCCGTTCGCTCGACATCAACAGTTCCTGCACATAGTCGTTGAGAGTTATCTGTTCGTCGAAAAGCAACAGAGCGAAATACATATCGTTCACACGCTTGCGCACATTATACATATTCACCTCGTTCTGTGCCGACCGGACATTTCCCTGCTCGCGAGCAATATATTTCTGACTGCTTATGGCTCCACCATCGAAAATGGTCTGCTGCAGATCCAGTCCTACACGATACTGGTCCTTCTTAAGTCCTTTCACGTCAAGTCCCATCTTCTCAAACATACCATACATTGACTCCGGCCACGCAGCAACATCACTATGATAAGTAGCTTGTGCCGATGCTGCTATCTGCGGCAGCCAGCCCTTACCGATGTTCTTCACCGTCATAGCAGTAGTCGTAGCTATAAGGTCGTATTGCCTTATAAGCGGATAATTCTGCTCGGCAGCGCGCTGGCATTCGTCTAATGTCTGCGCATTGACACCTATGGCAAACGCAAGCATTACAAATATAAGATTCTTCTTTTTCATACAATTCTTTTTGTTTCACATTACAAAGATAGTTCTTATCCCCACCAAATGAGCAATATAATAGACTGAAAATATTGCCCTTTTGTACGATTTTAGATATTTCTTGTAGGATTTTCAATCAGAATTACTAAATTTACAGATAAATCGTACAATAAGGAAACTTCACTATGGGCAATTACAAGAAAATAAATGCTTTCTCATTGACACCGGTTGACATAAAGCATATAGTCGGCGACTTGAATAACATATTCTTTAACGACAGCATTATAGTAGTTCCAAAAGCTTCGCCACGGTCGGAAAATTTCCTACGCGAAGGCGAGATTTATCACCTCGTAGAACCTCGCATTGTCACAGTACTACAAGGTAGTGGCGATATCTACATCAACCTCGAGGAGTATCATATCGAAAAAGGAACGGTAATAACAGCTGGTCCGGATATGATTCTTGAAGTTCGCCATATGTCGTCCGATGCGCTGGCATATGCAATTATCTTCCGCGAAGAAATCAGTATCGACAACGAAATAGTAGTGGATACAACAGGCGAAGAGTTGGACCGGATACTAAGAATGATATATTTAATATGGGACATTGTTCATATGACTCCATTCCGCAGTGCCACAATAAACCATCTCTCAAAAGCAATCTTAAGCGAAATCGGATATATAAAAAAGAATAAAGAACAGACCGACAGCAACATTCACCTGGCAAGACAACAGGAGATGTTCACAAAGTTCAAACAATTAGTGAGCACACACTGCGACCATGAACGTAATATCCCATTCTATGCCGAGCAACTGATGATTACGCCTCATCATCTTTCCGCAATCATAAAGAAAGTGAGCGGACAGAGCGTTATGTACTGGATTAACCGTTCAACCATACAAAAAGCAAAAATGTTGCTCACAACAACAAATCTTATGGTATATGAAGTTGCCAACCGATTACATTTTCCTACAGATTCAGCATTTTCAAAGTTCTTCAAACGAGAAGTAGGCACTACACCACGACAATACCAGATAGAAAAGCACACTACCAACATATTGTAAAATCAAACATGAAAATACACGGTTGGAAAATAATACTACTGTAAAAACAGACGACAAGTCCAACATAAATACGAGAGTTCGGGATAAAAACGGTCTTGTAAAAATCACAGACATCTTATCCATAACTTGACGCATGGTAAAGAAAATTCATCATCGTTATTTTTTACGAAATAGAAAACCACAGGCAACGGTTTGCCAAGTCCACATGACATAAAACCACCTCTTCGAGAACCGATAAGAGCAGAAAACAACTTCATTCCTTGCTTTTTCTCTCAAAAAGCGGCGGTTCTTTATGCTGAAAACGGCAGTTGTATCAGCAAGAAACGCAGGTTTTAGCGTCAAGAAACGGCGGTTCTTGAACCTGACTCTCATTTTTATCGTCATTAAAAAACTATATTACACTGATTATCAGCATCTTTTGTGTAATGCCAAAAATAAGCGTTTTTGTCACCAAATGACAATGTGCTGGTAAATATCAGTTGTATGTGTGATCAGAACAGCCTTTTTGTTAATTTTAATTTTCTACGTTGATAACAAAAACGCACTGCACTCTATTGCCCGATTGGGAGTAAAATACCCACCTGCATAATAGCGATCTGAATCAAGCCCTCAATCAGTCCGTCGGCAAGTAAAATCCGTTTTTTTCGAGTAAAAATTTTGTTATCTCATACATTTACATTAACTTTGCAACAGAAAACACATCGGTATCGGGATGTGGCGCAGTTGGTTAGCGTACGCGTCTGGGGGGCGTGTGGTCGCCAGTTCGAGTCTGGTCATCCCGACAAAAGCAAGGTTAAACGCTTGACTACCAGCTATTTACGGCTCACCAAGAGTTCTAAGATCGGCGAAAAAATCGGCGAATGGCTGTTTACTTATACAAAGATTCTCAATAGGGCATTTCACTCAAAAATTTAATAAATGCCTCAAAAAAAATTTTATTCCAAGAATAAACGAACGGCACTCGACGAGATTGTTTGCAGAGATTTACCTCAAATCGGTCAATAGATTCATAACAGATTTTGTCTGATTATGCAGTAGGAAAGCTCTTTTTTCTTTGATAATAAAACAGCACCGCGGTCTATTGACTGATTGGGGGTTACCAAGCCTATATCAAACCACACTCTCTTCCTGACGAAAAGAGATGAAAAACGGGATATGACTTACAGATCTAATCATACACGAATTATCAATCCACCTATGGAGTTCACAGGTGGATTGATTTGTGAAAACAGTGTTGCCTATTTGGGAAGAATATACTTCTGTTTATCCCAAACATATACAAAACCGTTTTTATTCTATTGGTGTAAAAGTGATTTTATATATGTTTGGGGTTATTCCGGCACATAGATGATCTCGCCATTTTCAAGCTCATAGGCAATTCCTACCTTCCTGCCTTTAGCGCCATTGTTGGGATCTTGATTTTGAGAAGGCGTGTAGCGTTCTATCTTCTGACCTTTCTTGCTGATAATCTCCATGTTTTCCTTACCTGGATTCTTTACCATCGTAAAGTCTTCGGTACTAAACATTTCGGTCATGTTATAATGTGTTACAAGTGCCACCATCAGTGCCACGGCAAATACCATGGCAACATCAAAAAGGTTGCCGACCGAACTCATGGGATCCAAATCAGCATCTTGAGAAAGTAATCTGCGACGTTTCATATTCAACGGTTATTTGAGGTCAATAACTCTGCCAAAAACTCCAGCTGGGTAAGTTCCTGCATATACCATCGCTTTTTCACCTGTAGCGTTACCATGCCGACAACTCCAGAAAAGAGTCCTACGACGGTTGTGGCAAACGCCACCTGCATATTATATGCCATTGATGCGATATCTCCTGCAGAGAGACCCACCAAGGCTGGTCCCATCGGTATGAGCGTACCCATCAGTCCCAACACCGGTCCCAGCCGAGTTAATGTCTTTGACACTCCCATATCCTTGTCTGCCGCTATCTCATATTGCGATAACAGGCGGGCAATATGGGCATTGCTTCCTCTTGCTTCGAGCAGGCGGTGCACATACAACAGGAAAAGCGATGACGAACGGGCGGGCAAACGCGTGCAGAGCGAGTCGACATTGTCTGCCGTAAGACTTTCCATCTGGGTAATAACCGTGGCATGTAGTTTACGCATATTCATATACTGACCGAAAAATGTGCCAAGAAGAAAAAGTGCCCTGCCGAAAAGTACAAGGAGCACAACAATGACAGGAACGAGAAGACCTGTCGAAATCCAAAATAAAAAATCTGATATATAAGTCATTTCTTATGAGTGTTATTTGTTAAACATATTTCTCTGTCGCCAACTGTTCCACACGAATCCCATAGCAAATCCTACTGCCAATAGCACGATGAAGGCTGCCAATGCCCACAAATCCACACTACCTGTAGGAGTGTTCTGTGTCTCGCCATTTACCGTAGCAATCACGCCGACAAACGCAACAAGAACATTAGAAAGGAAAAGAATTTCCAGACGCAAGTCTGATTCCGGCAGCAATCGACGCAGCAAAAAGCTTCCAAGCGGTACGACAATAAAAATAGCCGCTCCCAGTAATGAGGAGACAAGCATAAACGACACACCGGGGAACAGGAAAATGAGTTGCACCAGCAACGCAAGCACCACGGGGAAAATAATAAAACCGGGATAAAGCAAGAGAGCTTTTGCCATAAGCCGGCTGCGAAGCCTCTGGTACTTGCTGTCAGCCATACGCACGGTAAGAATACAGAATGTAAGCTGAGCTACCACATCCACGCTCAATACCACGGCTATATCGCGCATAAGTTCCGTGTTCTGAAGCCAGTCAGCTATCTGTGTCTTCGACTGTTCTATAGCTACTTGCCACATCAAAGTCGCAAATATGCCAAGTACAAGTGTGGTAATAATAAGAATGTGCCGGGCAACAAAGGTCTGCTTCAACAAAAAATTGAAGCAGACCAATATCATCAATATAAATACAACGGTAGTCATTTTCAGTACGAAGATTACTCCATATTGCGTAATTTACGGTTGCGACGTACAATCCATATAAGACCAACAATGATGACCAGTGCACTGGCAATCACCAGAATATTGCTGAGCACATGTTTTTGGGCAGTAGTATCGGAAAGTGTTTCTTTCTGCATCTTTATGCCCTTTTTGTTATCAATACCCATCTCGCGCACTTTCTCTATGCGGTCTGCATAATACTGATTTGCGCGCTTGTCGGCATTGTTGTCGCTGATGAACTTCCTCAACTTTGCATTGTCGCATACAAAGCCAGAGCAAGAAGGCTTATACTTGTTGACAAGCTCCACATGTCGCTTTGCCAATGTGGATACTTGCTGTCGGGTGGCTTTCCACATTCCCTTGCGGGCACTTTCCAGCATTACCGCCGTAATCTCTTCAATGGCTGCAGGATTTTTTCCCTCGAAGAAGGCATTGATACCGAGATTAAACTTATCTTTGATATAAACATCATAGATTTCGTTCCACAGCTCGTCGTCTATGGCTGTCGGTTTCATCACTTCCCAACCGTATGTATTCTGCACAATGGCTGCAAAGCCATCGGCAGAGCTGGCTCCACCCTTCATCTGCTCTTTGATGTATGTTGGGTTGAAGATGGTGGTGCGACTCTCTACACCTATAGCTTCTTTCACTTCTTGCATGCGCATGTTCTGTTTGTTGCGATAATCGCTCAAATAGGCATCAGGATCTTTGCCAGTAACTTCACGCACAGTAAGATTGAGACCACCCATGAACTCATACACATGGTCAAGACTAAGTGCTCCCCAAGTATTGCTCTGGCGTGGCTGAATCACGACGTCTGTGCGCGTCAGTGCTGCTTCAAAGGCATACTTTCTGAACTCCTCCCAATGTTTGGTGTCGCCATAGAAAGCTCCCATATTATTTAGATATGTGTCGGCAATTTCCGAACGCTTCTCCCAGCGGTCGCCACTCATTGCCATTGCCTGAATTCCTGTGCCATAGTTGCCGTTCATTCCTCCAAACACACGGCGAGAAGCAAGTTCTCTCGCCTCTTTTGGAGACACACCCTTATCAGTCAATGCCCGTTCTGTTTCCCTGACCCCTTCAGCTACCTGATTCTCAAACCGATCGTCCTTAGCTGCGGCAGCCATCTCAACGGCACGATTGATGAGGAACAGACGCGAAGCGGCAAGGTCGCGCAATTGACCAGAAGTCTGTACGACAATATCGATTCTGGGTCGTCCAAGTTCAGCGGAAGGGATGAGTTTAAGGTCGCTCACACGCCCGAAACTATCTCTCACCGGTTCCACACCAAGCATATACAGAATCTGTGCAATAGTAGCTCCCTCTGTTTCGATAAACTCACCACTCCACAGGGTGTAGCTCACCTTGCGTGGAATACTGTCATTGTGGCGACGTTTGTATAGCTCAATGGTATTTTCTGCCAGATCTTTACCTTTCTCCCAAGCCGACTCACTTGGTGTTGCCTCTGCATTGATACCATAGAGATTACGTCCTGTAGGTATGGTATTAGGATTAGCAATGGGATCTCCGCCAGGCGACGGACTGGTGTATCCGCCATTCATAGCATTGACCAGACTACCCAATTCCAGTTGCGGACTACGCAACAGATTCTTCTTATATTCTGAAACTTGATGAATGGTGCGTTCCAGTTCAACAACAGCAAAGGCAAAATCCTTATCGCTCTTGTTATATGAAGCCTTCTTGGACATACCATTCATCATCTTTGGCATGCCCCCCATGCGCTTAGACATACTCTTAGGCATTCCTTTCATTGTCGAATTGCCTTTAGGCATTCCACCCATCATCATTGCCATCATGTCTTTGGGAGCTGCGATTTCATGATGAATAAGACGCGCCTTAGAAAGCTGTTGAGGGGTAATATGAGCCACCGCACACACCACGTCATCCGTCGCATAATTTGGATTGGCAAGCAACTTGCCCACCAGCGACTTTGCCGGTGTGAGATAGCGCTGTGTAAAGAGCACCTTGCGCTTGGCAACGGTATTGTCTGCACGCCTCAAAGCCTTATCTATGGCATAGAGCGAATAAGCTATCGGGTCGGTAGACATGGCATAGACACTACTTATAATGCGATCTGGTTCATAAGGTATTCCCAATGTATAAAGTTGACCATTGATTTTTGCTGTAGCTATTTCTTCTGCAAAGTTGTCTATCCTGAGAATATCAGCTTCCGAATATGGTTTATCCGGAATGCTGTCAAGCTCTAATTCGCGGTGAATGCCCAGCTTTATGGCATGTGCCTTGACAGCCAGCGATGCCTTGTCCACATCAGGTCTATGATGGGCAAGCTTGTCATTGTATATCTTTATCTTCTCTGCGAGTTCACGATAGGTCCCTCTTAGATTACTTTCCATGAACGGAGCGGTAAGGTAAGACTGAATTCCTGCATAGGAACGGCGTTTCGCTATCAAACTTTCTCCAACATTACCAATTGTGTACAAGTAGAAATGAGGCATTGCCCCTACAAGTCTGTCGGGCCAGTCAAGACTACTTAAAGCCACCTGTTTCTTGGGCGTGAACTCCAGGCTACCATGCGTACCGAAATGGATAAGCATATCAGCTTTGAATCCGAACTGAGTCCAGAGATAAGAAGCTATGTAGGTATGGGGAGGTGCAGCATCAGTCCCATGTGCTATCTTAAAGGAATTATCCCCTTTTCCGGCAGCGTTCTGCGGAAGTAATACCACATTACCAAAACGCAGACGTGCTACGCCCAGCTTACCGTCGGACGTGCTCATGTATGCTCCAGGAAATTCACCAAAGGCCTTGACAACCTCCGCGTACTTATCCGGGCGCAATACAGCTTTAACCCAACCTTCATATTGTTGCCGTGTGATGAGCTCTGGGTGTCCTGTTTTCATAAATGCGTCAAATGCTCCCTTGGCATACGAGCCAAAGACTGCTCCTTGATTTTGAATCATCCGTTCGAGTTCCTGAGGCGAGCTGGGAAGCCCAGACACATCGTACCCTTCGTTTTTCAACTTGACCAGCATATTGTAAAGTGAGGGAGCGACTTCCATTCCACCTGCCATCATGGCATTCTGCCCCGGACCTTTATAATAATAGATGGCTACCCGCTTATCTCTATTCTGTTTTTTACCAAGGCTGATATAATTGTTGATAGTCTTGACAAACTGGTCAAGCCGTTCGGGAATGGGTGCTACATAATGCAGACCATCTTCGCCAAGAAAATGACCAAACAACGCAAACGATCGCAGAGCACCATCTATCTCGGGTGTAACTATACTCTGCGAAAGAAAACCACCGCTCATTCCCATTTTATCTTCTTCCCACGATTGCACTGTTCTGTTCACATTGAGCGGGGCAAAAAGAGGGATATTCCTATTTCTGAGAAACTCCACCACATTGTCACCCATGCGTCCATGCGCCATGTTTACAACGGCAGCCACGCGAATGCTGTCTGCATGGTGCTCTTCTATAAGCGCCTTGATAGAGTTTACGGGATATACCATGTTGCCGGTAGCTTCCAACCGGGCAATCAGTTCTCTGGGTTCACCTATCGAACCTGTAATCAATACGGCTGGAGCCTGAGCTTTCCAAAGTCCATTGTGTTTTAAGAATGCGTGATACTCACTGACAGTATTGAACTGTAGGTCTTCAGCATCAGCATTCTTCGGGTCCGAATGATAGAATAATCCGTAAATCTTCTCTATCAGAGGATGCGGTTCCGGAGCGGAAATCAACTTACCATCTATGTATTTACGGATATAACTGAGCATGCTTCGGTAATTCTCATAGCCTCCGTTGCCGATATACCGTTTCAGTGTATCGGCAGCAATTGAATCCATAGAGGTGAAATCGTTGTCAGGATTTGTAATCATCGTACACACAATGGGAACACCTTTCTTACGGGCATTCTCTATCTCTTCGCGCTGCTCCATGGTAAGTCGCAGTCCCATGGATTCGATGCACACAGCATCATAGCGATCTAATTCTGCCAAATCCTCCGTGCTGACATCCTTTATCTTAATAAAGGAGTTGTCGTTGGCTTTGGCTATTCTACCAAGCGTTATAGCTTGATAGTTGACGAAGGCAATGCGCGTGGCACTGAACCAGGTATGCCATACTATACCAAATACAACAAGCAACAGCATCGCCATCGCAGCAATAAATATCTTTTTTTTCATTTGAACTCGTTGTTAAAGTTTGAACATATCTGCTATATTGATGCTTACCGTAGCGACAAAGGTTCTCCCGTCTTCAGGCAACTGTACTGCAGAGTCTACAGCCTTGTCTCTGTAATTGAAAATGTTATCAAACATCAATCCCAGCACAATTCCTCTTGGAAGTTCCGAACGGAGATTCAGAGAGCACAAAGTACGCGGATCATATACCGACTTTGTGTAGGTCTTGTCGCTACTGTTGTAAGCATATCGAGTAATTCTTGACACCCATTGGGTATTAAAGGCTATTGTTTCAGTGGTCTTACCAAAGCGTTGTTTATATACCGTGCTCAGTCTTGCACTGTGTGGACGAGTCCAAGACCTATTATAACCATCACGCTTATCGTAATCATATACATAGGAATAACCTCCAGAAAAACGCAATCCGAAGGGTAGCTTGTAATTGGCTGTTACCTCTACGCCTGTCGTCTTCACATTGAAAGCATTGGCATATTGCATGTTCGGCGACTTACCTGGTTCGATATACTCATAGGAGATCTTATTCTTGTATCTATTATGATAAGCAGATACAGATAAGTTGAGCCCCCTATGGTCATACTCGACCGAAGCAGAAATTTGATTTCCCTCTTCTGGCTTCAGATTCTTGTTGCCATACATCATGATGCCCATTCCGCCCATGTTGAATTCCTGATACAGTTCTTTCAGGTTTGGGATGCGATAGCCTTGTGAATATCCGGCACGCAGCGTGAAGGCTTTCCATGGGCGATACAACAGCGATACCTTAGGAGTGAAATGCATACGATAGCCTCCACCTTTATCTCCGCGTACACCCGCAACAATGTTGATCTTGTCGGTAAGCTGCCAGTCATCCTGCAGACAGAATGAGTATTGGTTCATGTGAAGGGTAGTCGTATCTTTTAGGAAATGATGTTTAAGGTCTTCACGCAACAGGTCAACACCCCCACTAAGGATATGCTTCCCAAATGTACCTGTATAATACAGGCGAATGGTGCTGTTCACATTGCCGTATACCCGCTCATTTTCGTCAACATATACATTATCTTTGATATAATTATCGCGGATGTACGACAGGTCGAGGTTCTGCTTATCAGTAAGCTGCCATTTAAGTCTTCCGCTCAAAACGAGATCTCTGTATCGCTGATAATGCCTTGCATTGTCATACTTATCCCGCTTATTTGAATAATAAGAAGCCCGGGCATATCCAGTAAGACGATCGCTGAAGTTATAGGACAACTTCTGCGATACATCCATAATGGAATAGCCGTAGATGTTGAACGCCACAGGGTCTGATTCAGTCTTCGTAACTGTACCGTCAGGCTTTAATATTTCTTTCTGCTTACCTCTGTCGTCCTTCACAAGATAAGTATCACGCTTTCTCCACCCAAAAGATGTGAGCGACGAAAACCTGTTAAGGTTTATTCCTGTAGAAACAGAATATGACTGTCCTTTCTTTCCGGCATATCGTGTATGCAGATTGGCATTGAAAGGGCGGATGCTTTTCTTGGTTATTATATTGATGACACCGCCGATAGCCTTGCTGTCATACAATGTAGAGGCTGCCCCACGCACCACTTCGATACGCTCGATGTCATTGATGTTAAACCGGTTGTAGTCAATATTACTATCACCACTTTCTCCACTGATGCGCTCACCGTCTAGCAAGAAAAGCACCGACTTGGCATCCATGCCTTGATAAGTAATCTCAGACACCTGACTCATGGTATTGTAATAAAACTGAATACCTGGTAAGGCTGATTCCAATAATGTGGTAAAATCTACCGGGTTAATCGTTTCAATTTCTTCGCGTGAGATAACACGTGTAAGGACTGGCACATCTTTTAGTTGGCGCTCATAGCGTGTTCCTGTAACAACGACTTCATTGATTGCTGTCTCTTCTGGCTGCAGCTTTACCTTAAGCGGCGGATGCCCAGATGAAGGAACTGTGAGCAACCGAGGCGCATATCCCAAATAACTCACCCGTAGCTTATATACTTTGTTCTTCTGGACACTCAACGCAAATTCACCTTTTGAATTGCTGCCACAGTTGATGTTCGTCCCTTCCACCACAATCGATGCTCCTGCCAACGGTTCTCCATTGGATGTCATAACGACACCCTTGATTACATAATCCGCAGGAGTAATCGGCACATTAGCATTAACGGTGACCAAAGCCACCGTTAACAATAAGACCAATATATATGAAAACCTTTTCATTATATATAGTTA
>CAJPPF010000047.1 GCA_905372445.1 uncultured Prevotella sp.
CTCATTCCTACATTTCTTGCCGATGAAACCGTCGTTTTTTGCATCAAGAACCACCGTTTTTTGAACGAAAAAGCATGGAATAAAGCTCTTTTTAGCTCTTGTCGCTTCTCGAAGACGCGGTTTTATGCCATGCAGACTTGGGAAATCATAGCTTTTGATTTTCTGTTTCGTGAAAAATCGTGATAATGATTTTTCTTTACGATATTACAAATCAGCCAATGGACCGCGGTGCGTTTTTATTATACGAAATCGGTCAATATAGCGCAGTGCGCGAATGGCAGAACGTGATAAATCACGCCCCGACGGCTGCCGCATCTGTTTTTTCTGCCGGGCAAGGCATCCGATATTTGCCGGACGGCGTTTTTGGGTAAAAAAACGATTTTCCCTTGGTCCTTTCAAAGAAAAAGATTAACTTCGCAGTCAAACATAATTTATCTATTAACCTAACTATGAAACAAGAGCAACAAATTGTGGAATGTGTCCCTAACTTCAGTGAGGGACGCAACAAAGCTATTATTGACGCTATCACGAATGTCATCACAAATGTCAAGGGAGTTAAGCTCCTTGATGTCGACCCCGGCGAAGCTACCAACCGAACCGTCGTCACATTCGTCGGCGAGCCTCAGCCTGTAGTGGAGGCAGCATTCCAAGCAGTGAAAAAGGCGGGTATGCTCATCGACATGCGCCAGCATCACGGAGCACATCCTCGCATGGGAGCAACCGATGTACTGCCTATCGTGCCGGTCAGCGGAATCACTCTCGAGGAGTGTGCCGAACTGTCACGACAACTGGCAAGACGCATCGCCCAGGAGCTGAACATCCCTTGCTATTGCTATGAAGCGGCGGCACTCAAGCCAGAGAGGAAGAACCTCGCCGTATGCCGTGCCGGAGAATACGAGGCACTGCCCGAGAAACTCGCCAAGGAAGAGACTGCGCCTGACTTCGGCGCACGACCCTACGACGAACAAGTGGCACGCACTGGATGCACCGTCGTTGGCGCTCGCGACTTCCTCATTGCCGTCAACTACAATCTAAACACAACGTCTACACGCCGTGCCAACGCTATCGCCTTCGACGTAAGAGAGAAGGGACGCCCCATGCGTGAGGGCAACTCCGTCGACGGCAAACCACTTAAGGACGCAAACGGCAACACCATCATGCAGCCCGGAACACTGAAATCCACCAAAGCCATAGGCTGGTATATCGACGAATACGGCATTGCACAGGTGTCAATGAATATCACCAATATCAATGTAACCCCCCTCCACGTCGCCTTCGACGAGGTATGCCGTGCGGCAGCAGCACGCGGCGTACGTGTCACCGGAGCCGAAATCGTCGGGCTCATGCCTAAGCGCGTACTCCTCGATGCCGGACGCCATTACCTCGAGATGCAGCAGCGGTCGGTAGGTATTCCGGAGGACGACATCATACAGATAGCCATTAAGTCGATGAGTCTCGACCAGTTGAAACCCTTCTGTCCAAAGGAGAAAGTCATTGAGATGCTCCTTGAAGCAGATGACGACACACAGAAGCTCGTCGACCTAAGCGTAAAGGCATTCACCGAAGAGACCTCACGTGAGAGCCCAGCCCCTGGCGGTGGCACCATAGCTGCTTGCATGGGAGCAATGGGAGCAGCACTGGGCACAATGGTAGCCAACCTCTCTGCTCATAAACGCGGTTGGGACGAACGCTGGGAGGAGTTCAGCCGTTGGGCAGAAAAGGGACAGGCACTACAAAGCCGGCTGCTACGCCTCATCGACGATGACACAGCGGCATTCAATGAGATAATGGCAGCTTTCGGCATGCCGAAGTCGAACGACGAGGAGAAAGCCCTGCGTTCAGCCGCAATACAGACTGCCACTCTACACGCAGCGCAGGTGCCACTCGAGACTATGAAAACAGCTTTCGAGGCTTTCGCACTGTGCAAGGCGATGGCAGAGAATGGCAATCCAAACAGTATATCCGATGCCGGTGTCGGTGCACTTGCCATTCGTGCTGCCGTACGTGGTGCGTGCATGAACGTGAAGATCAACGCATCGTCACTCAAGGACCGCTCGCTCGCCGAGCCACTGATTGCCGAAGCCGACCGTATAGCAGAAGAGGCTGACCGCGAAGAGGCTGCAATCACAAGATTCATCAACGCCAGACTGGTATAGAGAAAAAAGACAAACTGACATTATAATACCAAATCGAACTATGACAATTGAAGAATTTCAATCCGACATCCGTGCCGGTATTCCTGACTATCTGCCTGAACTGCAGGCTTACGACAAGAGTATCAATCACGCACCGAAACGAAAGGACATACTGACACCCGAGGAAAAGAGACTCGCACTGCGTAATGCGCTGCGCTACTTCCCTAAGTCACTGCATGCACAACTGGCTCCTGAGTTCGCCGAAGAGCTGGAGGCGTACGGCAGAATATACATGTATCGCTATCGTCCGCACTATGAGATGAAGGCACGCCCGGTCACAGACTATCCTCACCGTAGCAAGCAGGCTGCGGCAATAATGCTCATGATTCAGAACAACCTCGACCCGCGCGTTGCACAGCATCCTCACGAACTCATCACCTATGGCGGCAATGGCGCCGTGTTCCAAAACTGGGCACAGTATCGTCTTGTGATGAAATATCTCAGTGAGATGACCGACGAGCAGACCCTCGTAATGTATTCCGGACATCCACTGGGACTGTTCCCCTCGCATAAGAACGCCCCACGCGTCATCGTAAGCAATGGCATGGTCATTCCGAATTATTCAAAACCTGACGATTGGGAGCGCTTCAATGCCCTCGGCGTGAGCCAGTATGGACAGATGACGGCTGGCTCATACATGTATATCGGACCCCAGGGCATCGTGCACGGAACGACCATCACGGTGCTCAATGCAGCACGCAGGGTGATGAACGACCCAAAGCATCCTACAAAGAACAACATCCCGCTGTTCGTTTCCTCTGGTCTCGGAGGTATGAGTGGCGCTCAGCCTAAGGCAGGAAATATAGCCAAAATGGTGAGCATCGTGGCAGAAATCAACCCTAATGCGGCACAGAAGCGTTTCGAACAAGGGTGGGTCGACGAGTTGCACGATAACCTCGACGAACTCATTACTGCCGTACGCAAGGCATTGGATGAGCGGCGTGTGGTATCAATGGCTTATGTCGGAAACGTAGTAGACCTCTGGGAGCGCCTTGCGGAAGATAACATTGAGGTGAATCTCGGCTCTGATCAAACGTCGCTCCACAATCCGTGGGCAGGCGGCTACTACCCTGTAGGCATCAGCTTCGAGGAGAGCAAACGGATGATGGCTGAAGAGCCGGATACATTCCGTCGGCACGTACAGGAGTCGCTGCGACGTCAGGTGAGAGCCATAAACAAACTCGCTCAGCGCGGTATGTATTTCTTTGATTATGGCAATGCGTTCCTGCTTCAGGCAAGCCGCGCCGACGCCGACATCATGGGCGAAGGCGGAAAGTTCCGCTATCCATCATACGTTCAGGATATTATGGGACCGATGTTCTTCGACTATGGCTTCGGACCTTTCCGCTGGGTATGCACATCATGTGATCCCGACGACCTCGCACTGACCGACCGACTGGCTACAGAGGTGCTTGAAGCGGAGCGCCGCAATGCCACGGAGGACATAAAGCATCAGCTCGACGACAACATCCACTGGATAAAAGAGGCAGGCGTCAATAATCTCGTCGTAGGTTCACAGGCACGTATCCTATATGCCGACTGCGAAGGACGCACAAAGATCGCCCTTGCATTCAACGAGGCTGTTCGCGACGGACGCCTCAAGGCACCGGTTGTGCTGGGGCGCGACCACCACGACGTCAGCGGTACGGACTCTCCGTTCCGTGAGACATCAAACATATACGACGGCTCACAGTTCTGTGCCGACATGGCTATTCACAACGTAATCGGCGACTCGTTCCGCGGCGCCACATGGGTAAGCATCCATAATGGAGGCGGCGTTGGCTGGGGCGAAGTGATAAATGGCGGTTTCGGAATGGTCGTTGACGGGTCTGAACAGGCTGACCGCAACATTCAGGAAATGCTTCTGTGGGATGTCAACAACGGCATTGCACGCCGTGCATGGGCACGCAACAACGGAAGCATGGACGCTATCGAACGCGAGATGCAACGCACGCCGGGACTGAAAGTAACAATGCCAAACATCGTCGACGACGATATCATAAACATAGTATTTCAATAAAACATCCAACTCATTATTATAATAAGATAAACAATATGGAACATAAGATTCATGAAATAAGCGCCGGACATCTTACATTAAATAAGGTATGGGAGATGCTGCGCGGCAACTATCATCTTCATCTTGGCGAAGAGTCACGCAACCGCATTGTCAGATGTCGCGAATATCTCGACAAGAAGATTGCCAACTCTGACGTACCTGTCTATGGTGTTACCACAGGCTTCGGCTCTCTGTGCAACATCTCTATTGACAGCGAGCAGCTATCACAGTTGCAAATCAACCTGATGATGAGTCATGCCTGCGGCGTTGGCGAGCGCGTACCTAACGAGATCGTCAAACTGATGATTCTTCTGAAGATTCAGTCGCTCAGCTATGGATTCTCAGCCATAAAGCTTGACACCGTCGAGAGGCTCATCGACTTCTTCAACAACGATGTGTATCCTGTTGTCTATATGCAAGGCTCTGTGGGCAGTTCAGGCGACCTTGTTCCGTTGGCTCACCTGACATTGCCTCTGGTAGGTCTGGGCGAAGTGGAATACAAGGGCGAGATAATCTCTGGCAAAGAACTTCTAAAGAGAATGGGATGGGGCCCAATAAAACTGGCATCAAAGGAAGGTCTTGCACTTCTCAACGGTACTCAGAACATGGCAGCGTTCTGCTGCTGGTCGATAATTCAGGCTACAAAGCTAAGTAACTGGGCTGACTACATCGCAGCGATGTCGCTCGACGCATACGATGGACGCATAGAACCATTCCATCATGCCGTGCATGTCGTACGTCCGCATCAGGGACAGCTCGACACGGCAGAACATCTGCTGAAGATTCTCGAAGGTAGTGAGATAACCGGTCAGAAGAAGATTCACGTACAAGACCCTTATTCTTTCCGTTGCATCCCACAGGTGCATGGAGCAGTTAAGGACACTGTGAAATACGTACAGCAGGTGACAGACATAGAGATCAACGCCACTACCGACAATCCGACCGTATGTCCTGACGACGATCTCGTCATCTCAGCAGGTAATTTCCACGGCGAACCCATAGCATTGCCAATGGACTTTCTCTCTATAGCGATGTCGGAACTCGCCAATATCTCCGAGCGCCGTATCTACAAGTTAGTGTCAGGCACTCGCGGTCTGCCGAGCTTCCTCGTTGCAAACCCAGGTGTGAACAGCGGATTCATGATTCCACAATACACCGCAGCAAGCATCGTAAGCCAGAGCAAGATTCTTTGTATGCCGGCATCTGCCGACAGCATACCGACATCACAAGGGCAAGAAGACCATGTAAGCATGGGAGCAAACGCAGGAACGAAGCTCTATCAGATTATCAAAAATACAGAACGCGTGCTTGCCATCGAGCTCTTCAATGCCGCACAGGCGCTCGAGTTCCGCCGTCCATTGAAGTCTTCACCGACGATTGAGCGTATATTCGAGAAATACCGCAAGGTAGTGCCATTCATCAAAGAGGACACCGTGATGTATCCGTATATTGCGAAATCCGTTGAATTCCTGCACAATGAGAAGATTGATTAAAAACATCGGTTGCATTGTAGGCATTCAACCTATACATCTGAAACGGCTTTGCGGTAAGGCAATGGCTGAGGTACATAGCCTCAACGACGCCTGGCTTACCATACGCGATGGGCGGATAGAGGCTTTCGGACCTATGAGCGAACCACCTAAAGACGAACATTTCGACGAGGAGACAGATGCTTATGGCGGGTATCTGCTCCCCGCTTTCTGCGACAGCCACACGCATATTGTCTTTGCCGGCAGTCGAGAGGCGGAATATGTAGATAAGATAAGAGGGCTGAGCTATGCGGAGATAGCACGTCGCGGAGGCGGAATACTCAACTCTGCCGACCTGCTTCATCAGACGAGCGAGGACGAACTGTATCGTCAGGCGATGCTCCGTGTGGAGGAGATACGCTCGAAAGGCACGGGATGCGTGGAAATAAAGAGTGGCTATGGACTTACTACTGCCGACGAACTGAAGATGCTTCGTGTCATACAGCGCATAAAGGACACGTCCGACTTGAAGATCGTGTCGACATTCCTTGGGGCGCATGCCGTGGGAAGGGCTTATCAGGGTCGACAGTCGGAGTATGTGAATCTATTGATCAACGAGATGATTCCTGCCGTTGCTGGCGAGCGTCTTGCTGATTTCATCGACGTCTTCTGCGACGAGGGATTCTTCACTGTCGACGAGACCGACCGTCTTCTTGATGCGGGATATAAGTACGGACTGAGCCCGAAAATCCACGCCGAGGAACTTGCTGCCAGCGGTGGCGTGGCAGTGGCGGTGAAGCATGACGCACTGTCGGTGGACCATTTAGAGAGCATGCCCGACGAGTCTATGGCACTCCTGAAGCAGTCCGCAACGATGCCGACACTTCTTCCCGGCACATCATTCTTCCTTAATATGCCTTACGGGCGTGGCAGAAGGATGATTGACGAGGGGCTTCCTATAGCTCTCGCCTCTGACTATAACCCGGGCTCTACACCGTCGGGCGATATGAAATTCATCATGTCGCTGGCATGTATCAAGATGCGGCTGCTGCCCGAAGAGGCATTCAACGCCGCCACACTCAACGGTGCAGCGGCAATGGGGCTAAGCGATGAATACGGCAGCATTGCCGTCGGCAAACAAGCAAAGCTGATACTCACCACGCCGATACCGTCGCTTGCATATCTGTCGTATGCCTACACATCGCCTCTGATACGGGAAATGATATTGTAGAAAGAATAACCCCAAACATGCCTGACAGCAGAGTGGCAACGTATTAACAAAGCGCTCTCATCGTTTCCACACTCTTTGGAGCTTACAATATTTATACTTCCGAGCTAAGAATAAGCCACAATACTACACGCCGTGTGCCACAGGCTATTGCTGCGATGAACCTACTGCCTTGCATTCCTCTGGCAGTATCGGCATGGCGCCTTTCTGCGTACACACATAGGCACTGACCTTCACGGCTCTGCGGTGAGCCTCATCCACAGACATTCCGTCAAGTATGGAAGCACAGAAAGTTCCCGTGAAGGAGTCACCAGCTCCAACGGTGTCAGTAACATCGACCTTTGGTGTCTGCTGGAAAGACATCACTCCGGAGGTGAACACATACGAACCGTTCACTCCGCAGGTAAGCACGAGCATATCAAGGTTATACTTTCCAAGGATAAGCCAGCACCTGTTCTCTATGTCAAACCCCGGATAGCCGAACATTCTGCCTATGGCAAAGAGCTCCTCGTCGTTAATCTTCAGCACATTGCAGATCTTAAGCGATTCCTGAATAATCTCTTTCGTGAAGAAATTCTGACGCAGATTGATGTCGAAGATACGCAGACAGTTGTCGGGAGTAAGCTTCACGAAGTCATGAATGGTATTTCGCGACACGTCGTTGCGCTGTGCCAGCGACCCCCAGCACACAGCCCTTGCATCGCGTGCAATCTCACGCATCTCGTCGGTGAGTGGTATGTTGTCCCACGCCACATTTGTCTTTATGTCGTAGGCAGGCACACCATTCTCGTCGAGCTTCACCTGCACCGTACCTGTAGGATAGTCTACACGAGGCATGAGATAGGTAAGTTCCTTCTCGTCGAAAGCAGCTATGGTCTCATCGCCCAAGTCATCATTACCCAACGCACTGATAGCAATGGAGTCGAGTCCCATCTGCTTTGCGTGAAACGCGAAGTTTGCCGGTGCACCGCCAAGCGTCTTTCCTTCCGGCAGCACATCCCATAGTGCTTCACCGATACCTATTACTCTTCCTTTCTTTTCCATTTTATCTTTAGGTTTTTGATTATTCTTGTCTATCCAACGAACACACAAAGATAATAAAAGAATCACTGAAAAACGATATTCTTCAAAGAATTATTTCTCATAAAAAACAATGCGTTAACCCAAATCGGTTAATAGATTCCGAACTTATTTCGGTTGATTGTGGAGCAGAGTCCAAACAGACGCGGAAGCTATAGGGCAAAAATCCTAACAGCCTTACGCAAGCTGCGCAAAGGAAAAACCAAAACGTGTATCAAATGCAATGTTGTTGCAAACGTAAATATATGATGATTCGTGTAATCAGAACGACTTTCCGAAGCCGAGGTATGGGACGAGTTGAAACTTATCGATTGAGTGTTTTCCGCCGAAACCGAATACAGGCGTTATGCCGACACGGAACAGGAATCCATGGGGCGCCTGACGGCGATAGCCGATGTTGGCGAAGAAAAAGTAGTTCATCAGGTTGTTCTTTTCCTTCACGTGGGTGGTCTTTGCCAGGTAAGAACCACTTTCCGAATCATAGATGACGCTTAATTTGTCGTATTCTTCTGTGCCGAACTGATAGCCGATGCTCATTCCGACGCCGAGTTCCAGCTTGCGGTTCTTGCGCCCTAAGAGATAGTTCATGCGAGGCGATACGGAGAGATTCTGGTAATTCTGCTTGAAACGGAAGAAGTCGGACTGTGAATATGAGAAGCCCCAACCGGCACCGATGCCATAGCCCCATGCGCTGTTGCCCTTAAAGCGCCGGTCGTACTGTATGCCGATGCCGTTGGAGCCGCCAAGGAGTTCGATATGAATGTTACTTACGGGCTTGTCGATGCTTGCGTTGACGGTCTGCGCCGTTACAGCAGAGAAAGAACCGAAAAATAATGCTGTTGCTAATATTAATGTCTTCATAATGTTATTTCTGTATTTGAATGTCTATGTCGAATGTTTCGTTTATTATGCTGATGATTGTGTCGAGACTGTCGGCGTTAAGGTCGGCTGTGAGAGAATGATTCATGTCATTGCAATGGAGACTGACCTCGTAATAGTCGGACAGGTCGCTGAGAACCTCACTCAGTGGAGCGTTATTGAAATGAAACTTATGCGTTGCCCACGTCATCTTATTGCTTGCAGCCACGATAATCTCCGGCTGTTCTGCGCCGGAGTTGAGGCGTGCAGCCTGCCCTGCCCTGACATTTACCGTGCGTGCGGAGTTGCCGTCGCGTGAGAAACTGACCTCGCCCTCGCTGACTATCACATCGGTGACGGTCATATTGTTCTCGTCGGTGCTGGAGCTGACTTGCAGCTTTGTGCCGAGATCATTGATTACGAATCCGCTTCCTTTTATCCTGAAAGGGCGCGCCTCGTCGTGCCTGATATCGAAATATACCTTTCCGGCAATTGTCACCTCGCGGCAGTTGCTTTCGGCGTATGAGAGAGTAGAGTGTGGGGCAAGCACTACCTTCGTATCGTCCTTCAGCGTATATTCCGCTATGTTGTCATAGGCAATGAGCGTTGTCAGGTTGCTTTTGCCTTTTGACTGTAGCAGGAAGATAAAGCATAGGACAGCCGCTGCGACAGCCATAGCACCAAAGCCATAGGCGCGATACGTCTTTTTGCTCCATTGCCAATGACGCGCGGTTTCCTGTTCAGCAGCAGCTTCAGTCAGCCCGCTCTTGTGAATGGCTTTTCTGTATGCCTTATCAACGTTCAGCCTACCTTCCCTGTAGTATCGGCTGACGAACTTGACATTGTATTCTTTCTTATTCATAATGCTCGAATATTATTATGTTATCTGCCATTGCTATATCCTGCCACTATGCCCAGACCACCGCGTACGTTTGATGACGTCGGCGTAGTCTGCGACAGTCCGGTGCCGGAAAGAATCTCGTTGTCCTGTGCGTTGAGTGCGAACAGGAAATGATAGAACTCCGGTGTCAGTTGCATAAGCTCAACCTCTCCTTTATGTTCTCTGTCCCATTGGATGACATTGTATTCCTCTACGTTGAGATGCAGGGTGTATGTCTTGCCGCTTATCGTCGAGTCATCGAAGATATAGAGCCCGCCATAGAAAGTGTTAGATATATCGAATAACTCGTCAATATTAGTTGGTGGGCGCAGCAATTCTTCACTTTGCGTGTTGATTGCCGGGTAATAGTAGTCGTCGGTGTAATGGTTGCCTCCTCTCCAATGGTGCTCATGATGTTTGTCTTTGACCTTCATTCTCACCCGCGTGGCGTAGAAGTTACGCTCGTTGGTAGGGTCGGTGAATGTTGCTGAATACTGTGTGAAGTTCTCGTACTTATCATCCTGACTGTTGTACAGACGTACATCATTTGCTGTTGTCATGCCTATGTCAATCGCTGTGGGTATGTAGGTCTCGGCACTTACCGCGATCATTTCCGGTGCTGCCACGCTTATGGCGATATGGTCGCCATGGGTCTGCTGCGCCTTCACGGTGTAGCGCCCATTGCCAAGCGGCATCACTTCGCAGGCGTTGCCGTTGACAGTGTATGTTATGACAGCGTCGTCGACATACTCAAGTGTCCTGCTGTTATCTTTTATCTGCACGGGCATACTCTTGCTGACGTTGATGATGGTGCTGTCTGACACCGTGGGGAAACAGTATACAACGAGCTTCGGCTTTATGTCGTCGTTGCCGATATTTATATTGTCCTTGCATCCAGTGGCAAAGACAGCGCCTAAGAAAAGATATATTATGCGTCTCATGAATGTTAGAATTTTAGCGTGTAACTGACAGACGGTATGATTGGAATGAAAGCGTGGTTTTTTATTTTGAACTTGCCTTCGTTGTTGTAGAAGTCGAACGTGACGAACATTGAGTTCATGTGGCAATAAACGTTATATAAGCTGATGTTCCATATCCGCTCACGACCGCGCTTGTTAGTATGTCGGAAGTCGAATCCGAGGTCCATGCGGTGATAGAAAGGCAGCGTGAAGTTGTTTGGACGTTCATAGACGAACCGCTCTACGTCGTGACTGTTGCTGCCGGGCAGCGACGGAATCTTGATGTAATGTGTAGGTATGGTGATATGATTGCCCGAATGTCCGAGCCATGCCGCATACATTGAAACCTTGTCGGTGATGTCCCATCGCGCTGTGATGTTGATGTTATGGCGATTGTCGAACTTGTCGTAAAACCACTCGGGATGAAACTCCTTAAACAGTCGTTTGTTCCATGAAAGTGTATATGTGCCCTGCACTTGCAGCCGATGAGTCTTGAATGTGGCGTCGAGTTCCATGCCGTAGTAGTGTCCCCTGCCGTCCATTACATATTGGTCCCAGTTGCCAGCCGGTGGCTCCAGCCCTGACCAGCTTGTGTATTGCAACAGGTGCCGGCTGTCCTTGAGATAACCTTCGGCAGAGAGTATCCAGTGGCGGTTGGGCTGCCAGTAGATACCTGCTGCCATCTGCCACGAATGCATCGGCTTGAGTCTCGCCGTCGTAGGCACCCAGTAGTCGGTAGGAAGCTCGAGGAAAGAGTTTGAAACCTTATGCACATACTGTGTCATGGCAGTGGCAGAAGCCTTGAACGACAGCCTTGACGACAGCTGATACTTCATTGCCATGCGCGGATCGGCGGCGGCGAAAGTCTTGCCGTTTATGACAAACATCGACGCGTTCAGTCCGACATTCAGGCTCCAATGCTCGTTAAATGTCATCTCATCCTCTGCATATACAATCCACTCGTGGGCGCTGTGATAATTCCTGCTTTTGTCTGTAGTCGTGTCGGTTTGCACATTGTTATGATATACACGTTTGAACTCGTTTGTCTGCGGACGGAAGCGATGCCATATATAGTCTGTACCGTAGCGTATATGATGATGTGCCGACGGACGGTAATCGAAGGCTACACGATAACCGAGGTCGTTGATGGTGCTGCTGTAGCTGTGGTTGCTGTTCTCGACGATAGCTTTACCGTTAGAGGCTATCTCCTCGCTTTTCTGGTCGGTAGAAAGTTTTGAGAGGTTGTAAGTGTAGACGCCGGTGAAATTGGCAAACAGTTTCGGCGAGAACTTATACTGCCAGTCGAGGGCAAGGTTTATGTTGCCCCAGTTGAGATCTGCCTTGGAGTGGGATTTGTAATTACTGATATAGTAGTTGTTGCCGTCTTCGTAATTCGAGCTTAGCCCGTCTTTGCCCGAGTAGGCGCTGAACGACAGCCGCGAACGGTCGCTGAAAATATTGGTCACCTTCGCGTTTATGTCGTGGAAAAAGTAATTGAACGTCATCTTCTCTTCGTCTTTACCTTTTGTATTATTGTAAATGGCTAAGACCGGACGAGTGATGATATCGAGCCAACTACGGCGCAGTCCGAAGTTGAACGAGGTCTTTCCCTTGCGTATAGGTCCTTCTATCTGCACTCCGCCGTCGAGCATTCCTATGCGGTAATTGCCGTGATAGCGTTCGAGGTCGCCGTCGCGTGTACGGACATCAACCACCGACGACAGGCGTCCGCCGTAGCGCGCCGGGAATCCACTCTTATAGAAGTCGACATTCTTTATTATCTCTGCATTGAACGACGAGAACAGCCCCAAGGAGTGGTTTACTTGGTATAGAGGCGAACCGTCAAGCAGATATAGGTTCTCATCGTTGTCACCTCCGTGCACATAAAGACCGCTGGCGAGTTCCACGCCACTTGCCACACCGCTGATGCGCTGCAGTGTCTTCACAACGTCGGGACTGCTGAAGAGCGAGAACTCGGTCTTTATGTCGTCGGCGCTTAGCGAGCGCTTGCCTGTCTGGGTGTTGATGAGCTGTGAGTTAAGGTCGCCGGTGACGATCACCTCTGCCAGGTTGATGCTCTCCGTAAGTCTGATGTCAATGGTCAGATTGCTTTTGAGGTCGACGGTCTTCAGCGTGTCGTTGCATCCGATGTATCCGTAGCGTATGAGATGCTCGCCCTCATCGAGAGTAAGCGAGTAAAATCCGTAGGCATTGGTCATGGTTCCCTGGCTCGAGGTCTTGTCGTAGACAGTGGCGTTGATGAGCGTCTCGCCACTGTTGTTCCTCACGTAGCCGGAGATGGTGAACGTGCGTCTTGCTGCAGGTCTCGATGTTTCCTGTATCGGGTTCTTGCCGCTCTTAAGCACTACATGACTGCCCCTCTGCTCGAAAATGATGTCGGTGTCCTTGAACAGAGCGTAGAGCAACTCCTTCGTCGACTTGCTGCCGTTGACAGCGAGCGGCTTGCCTTTGAAAATGATGTCGGTGTTTATGGAAGCATCATAAACGAAATTAATGCCTCGTTCCCTGTGCAGTCTCTCCATCTCCTGGCGTATGGTGTGTTGCTGTGCTGCCAAATCAATGGGCAAGGAGAATAGCAGGACACAAAGAAAGAAAAGATTTATGGGTCGCATAACTTATTTTTTGTATCCCTATAACGTAAACAATCGCATTTCCCCCTATTGTGTTTCCTTCTTTTTTATACCTTTATAAGAAATGACCGGCTGGCAAATAACTTTATCAATGTTATCACGACATTATCCCGAATCGGTCAATAGATTCCTAAGTGATTTCGCCTGATTGTTGAGCAGATTGCAAGCCTTGTTACCGTGGGTGTAGTGGGCTACGGCGAGGTAACAAGGCTGGTAAGATGCCACACAAACGGGCGAAAGCAGTAGGAAAGCTTTTGTTAGTTGAAAATAAAAAGGCACTGCGGTCTATTGACCGATTTGGGATTATAGATAAAAGGAACATTATACGCGAGTTAGGGATAAAAAGTATTGTGACAGTCACAGACATCTTATCCACGAACTTGATGTATCGTCAAGAAAAATTACCGTCGCGATTTTTAGCGAAATAGAAAATGAAAAACAGCGATTTGCCAAGTCTGCATAGCATAAAACCGCGTCTTCGAGAACTGACAAAAGCCGAAAACAACCTAATTCCACGTTTTTCCGTTCAAAAAGCGACGGTTCTTGATGCAAAAAACGACGGTTTCATCGGCAAGAAACGTAGGTATTTG
>CAJPPF010000048.1 GCA_905372445.1 uncultured Prevotella sp.
CGCCTTCTTTTATAAAAACGCCCCGATTACGAAAGTAGTCAGGGCGTTTGTGCGTTTATATGGGTAGATGTAGTATGCGTAGATGTTGTATGTGTAGATGTGGTATGCGTAGGTGATAAGCCGCCCGGAAAAGATTGTTGCGTCGATTTATCAATCAGTTATAATGTTATTTTAATGCCAAACTGCATTTTTATTGCAAGAGATTAGGTAGTTTCGTTTTTTATATATATCTTTAGCGCGAAAATTAAATTGTGCAGACGAACACTGTTATACAGTGGAATTACTTAACTTAAATATTCTTCAATACAGCTTTAACTAAGAAATCGATTTTTTTTTAACTAACAGCTTAACAGCTTATAGATATTTACTATTTGTTCAATCATAAACATTACACAGTTATGAAGAAACTATTATTATTTGTTGCTATGTTGATGTGTCTTAGTGCACATGCGCAACACACAGACCAACCCACAGCCACACTGCAGGTGGGCGAACAGACAAGTATCTTCTATGGAAAGGACGCTTTCAAGTCGGCTTTCGCCGCTGCGCCCGACGAAGGAGGAGTGATTATTCTTTCTTCGGGGGTGTTTGAGACCGTTTCCGACATTAACAAGTCAGTGAGCATCTATGGTGCAGGTTTTGAGAACGATACCATAAGCCACGACCCTCTCGCTGTAGTGCCTTATACTAAGATTACGGGAGGCTTTAATATTGTAGCAAATTCTGATGGTGTAGCTCCTGCCAATATTTACCTTGAGGGATTGTGCATAAATGATGATGACTTTAAAATAAAAAAAGGATCTATAGAAGGACTGAAGATCGTAAAATGTAGTTTAAGGTATGTCAGAGTCGAAGATGTTATTAAAAATTCTTTTTTACGCCAATGTCATATTTATGCTATAAAAGGTAATTCTAAAATTGCTGAAAACTTAAGAGTAGAAAACTGTTGGATAGCCTATATTGACCAATTTCCTTCTGAAAGTACAATCTCTGTAGATCATTGTATAATGAGTTACATATATTTTGGTGCTCTGGCAGGTCCTTATAACTTTTCCAATTGCTATTTTGCGGATCGTCCTACTGCTAACGGTGGAGTTTACTACAACTGTATCATTAATGGTGATCTTCCTCATACTGCTACAGGCGTCAACTGCTGGTATAGATTATCACCGGAGCAGATATTCGGTACAAACATGGAGTATCAGCCACACAAGACATGGAAACTGCTTGACCCTGCAAGCTATGTTGGCAACGATGGCACAGAGGTGGGATTATATGGCGGCAACTATCCTTGGAACAAGATACCGTCGACACCACGAATCACAGAGAGCAAAGTCGATGTGCGCACATCAACAGACGGGCATTTGAAGGTGACGTTAAAAGCGGAAGCACGTCCTGTCACGGAATAAACAAATGAAAGGATAAAGCTATGAATAAGAAGAATATTATTTTGTCGTGGTTGGCAATGATTTGCTCACTCGGCATCAGCGCACAGACCAGTATAAAGAGCTTTGAGTACTGGACTGACGGCAACTTTGCTGCCCGTCAAACAGTGGCTGCCACGTCAGGCACAGTAGAGCTTGACCTCGACATGAGCCAGCAAGTAAAAGGCATGCACTATCTTTCCTTTAGGGCTATTGACAGCGATGGCAAGGTATCGCCTATATTGATTAAGTATTATATTGTCATAGACGAACTGTCGATGCAGAAGAACATGGTTGGCTCATACGCTTATTGGTTTAATTCGGGCAGTAGGTTCACGGTCGACATTGAGCCAACGAAAGAGCTGCAGCTCATTGATATTGACATCGATCCCTACGGCAAGATTGTGCCCGACAGCATTGCGCATGACTATGTGTTCGACGCCGAGAAGCTGACAGCCAGCATGACGGCGGACGTGGCTGTAGGCTTGCAGGTGTTCACCACGACAGGCGTTGGCAGCAATGCCGAGGTGGATAGCATAAAAGCCATGCCGGTGACGATCGTGCTTGACGCCGTGGAGCTTAGCCGCGACAAGGCTGTGCTTACGCCTTCGCCCACAGGCGGCAAGATGCTTACATACAGCTACACTTGTGTTCTTGGCGACGTGATACATGTATATGTAGAGGGTAGCGCCAACGCCGATTTCTACGACGCTAAGGGTAAGCGTATGACAGCGGTGCTTTTAGACGATGCCGGAGCAAAACCTATGAGCAATATCGCCGGACGTGATGCGAAAACCGTGCGTCGTTATGAGTTGAAGCCTACGACGGAGAAGTTCTATCTGCTGATGTATGGCTGCAAAGATGTCATGGAGACTACCACGGTGACACTCACCGTAGCTGTGCCGTCGGGTGTAGACGCTGTGCCAGTTGACGACATGTCGGCATTGCCATCTTATATATATACGCTTGCTGGCGTTCGCGTGAGCACCGAGAGACAAGACATGAAGCGATTGCCTAAGGGCGTTTATATAGTCAACGGTAAGAAAATACTTGTGAAGTAACCTCGGGTTAAAAAGCCATGGTAAGTGACATTCTTTTCTACGGAATGTCACTTTTGCTTTACGTGGTGCAATAAACCGCCGTTCTGCTCGTTATAGCATATATGTACTGGACTGACCGCATAAAACAGGTAAAGATTCTGCTGGTTGTGGCAGCTATAATTATAGCTGTTGCCTCGTTGGTGGTGTCGCATTTCCTCATCAGCGATCTCGAGAATGAAGAGAGAATACGCATGGAGGTATGGGCGGAAGCAATGCGGTCGCTGGATACAGCGGACGAGAACACCGACTTGAACCTTGTGCTGAAAGTTCTTGACACAAACAACCTGATTCCCGTTATCGTTCTTGACAGTAAGGGTAACGTAGAGACATTCAGGAACATTAAAATCAGTGCCTCCAATATGGAGGACAGCATAGCCTTTGTCTCTGACATAGGTAATCATCTGAAAAGTCAGGGTCGTAACATCCGTATATCACTCGATTATTCAAATACGGCGAAGGATTATATTGATGTGTGCTATGATGATTCATTGATGCTTAAGCGCCTGTTCTATTATCCTTATGTGCAGTTGGGAGTGGTTATGATATTTGTCGTTATTGCAATTTTTGCTCTTTTGACATCAAAGAAAGCCGAGCAAAACAAGGTCTGGGTGGGGTTGTCGAAAGAAACGGCTCATCAGCTTGGCACTCCGATATCGAGCCTTATGGCTTGGATACATATCCTAAAGGAAAGTTATCCTGACGACGAACTCATTCCGGAGATGGATAAGGATGTTAAACGCCTTCAGCTCATTGCCGACCGTTTTTCTAAGATAGGCAGTCTGCCAGAGCCTGTGCCGTCGAGTATGAACGATGTCATTGCCCATGTCGTGGAGTATATGGACCGGCGTACTTCAAAGAAAGTACTGATGAAGACCATACTCCCGGAGCACCCCGTCACAGTAAAGATGAATGCATCGCTCTTTGAGTGGGTCATTGAGAATCTATGCAAGAATGCTGTTGATGCAATGGAAGGCAGCGGAACTATAACCATTACGATGTCGGAGAACAATAATAATATCTCTATAGAGATTCATGACACAGGCAAAGGCATAGCAAGAAAGCATTTGCAGTCAGTCTTCCTGCCCGGTTTCACTACAAAGAAGCGTGGTTGGGGATTAGGTCTGTCATTAGCAAAGCGCATTGTCGAAGAATATCATAAAGGTAAGATCTGGGTAAAGAGTTCAGATTTAGGAAAAGGTACTACTTTTAGAATCGAACTGGCGAAATAAGCTTGTTTCATATTATGAATGTTTGATTTACCTGCGATTTAACAAAAAAATCCACTGTAAGTGCTTTAAAAATGGAAAAGTTTTTGTACCTTTGCACTTCGAATGTATATCGCAGATAGCTTTTGTATAGATTTGAAGGGGTTGACAGATGCAGTTTCTGTGTTCAGTTATACCCTTGACGATGACTATTTTAAAGGCATCGGCGCACCTGATGTGAAGAACGGACGGTTGAAATGTGAGGTCACTGTAAAAAGGAGCTCTTCATTATTTGAACTGCGTTTCCGCACAGAGGGGACAATTCAGATTCCTTGTGATCGTTGTCTGGATGATATGGATCAGTCTATAAGTACAGATGACACTCTGATTGTGAAATTTGGAGAAGAATACTCCGAGGAGGATGACTATGTGGTAATAGCCGAGGATGAAGGAATACTCGACGTCGCATGGTTCATATATGAGTTTATTGTTCTTTCTATCCCAATCCGGCATGTGCATGCACCTGGTAGATGTAATGCTGATATGATTAAGTTGCTTGATGAGCACACCGCTACCCGAAGTGACGGTCAGGATGGAGAAGAGGCAATAGACCCACGTTGGAGTGAGCTTTCCAAGCTATTGAATAAAAATTGAACGATTAAATATTAAAACAAAATGGCACATCCTAAAAGAAGACAGTCGAAGACTCGTACACTTAAGAGAAGAACTCATGACAAGGCAGTAGCTCCAACACTTGCTGTATGCCCAAATTGCAGTGCTTACTATGTTTACCACACTGTTTGCCCAACTTGTGGTTACTATCGTGGTAAGGTTGCAATCGTTAAGGAGCTTGCTGATTAATCGTCAGCTCTAATGACTTCAGGATACTTGACTTGGAGGATATCTGAAGAAAGACATTGTTTGGTGGATGCTGTATGGTATTCGCCAATTGGTGTTTTCTAAACATTCAGTACATCCACAACTCAAGTATCTTTTTTTGTCCCAAAACTAATTGAAATATCAACAATGGAAAAGATAAATGCTGTAATTACTGGTGTGGGAGGATATGTTCCTAACTATATACTTGACAACGAAGAGCTGTCAACCCTCGTTGACACAAGCGACGAGTGGATAATGGAACGTATTGGAGTAAAGACACGTCATATATTAAAGCCTGAGCAGGGCAGTGGTACTTCCTATCTTATGGAGCGTGCTGTACGTCAGCTCATTTATAAGACCGGTGTTGATCCTGATAGCATCGAGGCAGTATATTGTGCTACAACAACCCCTGACTACCATTTCCCATCTACAGCATCATTGATTATCGGTCGTTTAGGTTTAAAGAAAACTTTCGGTTTCGACATGGAAGCCGCATGTTCAGGTTTCCTCTATGCCTTGGAGGTAGGAGCAGGCATGATATGCAGTGGTCGCTATAAGAGGATTGTTATTGTCGGTGGCGACCAGATGTCAAGCATGACAAACTATCAGGACCGTAATACCTGTCCAATCTTTGGCGACGGTGCAGCTGCAGTCATGATGGAGGCTACTACAGAGGAGTTAGGACTTATTGACAGCTATCTGCTTGTTGATGGCGAGGGCTACGAGAATCTTCATATGGAGGCAGGCGGCTCTGCAAAGATGCCTACACACAGTACTGTCGACGAGCGTCTTCACTTCGTCTATCAGGAAGGTCGTGCGGTGTTCAAGCACGCCGTGACAAAGATGAGCGATGCCGTTGAGACTATCGCGAAGCGTAATGGTCTCAGCAAGGAAAACATCAACTGGCTTGTGCCTCACCAGGCAAATATCCGCATAGAGTCTGCCGTAGCACGTCGTATCGGTCTTGACGAGTCACAGGTAATGATCAACATCGATCACATGGCGAATACCTCTGGCGGTACACTCCCTCTAAGTCTCTGGGAGTATGAACCGCAGCTGAAGAAAGGCGATAAACTCATCTTCACTGCCTTTGGTGCCGGCTTCAGCTGGGGCGCGAGCTATCTTATCTGGGGTTACGATGGTGCTGAAGTAGCAGCAAAGAGCCCCGCACAGTTCTATAAGGAGGGTGAAATCTCTCGTGAGGAGTGGTATAAACTCCGTGCAAACGAAGAATAGATCCTTTGCTGAAAGAGATAAACAAAGGAACATAGTATATGCATAAAGCAGGTTTTGTAAATATTGTCGGGAATCCGAATGTAGGAAAGTCGACACTGATGAATCAACTTGTCGGTGAGCGAATATCAATCGCTACATTCAAGGCGCAGACAACGCGTCACCGCATCATGGGTATTGTCAATACCGATGACATGCAGATCGTGTTTTCTGATACCCCGGGAGTACTCAAGCCAAACTATAAGCTTCAGGAGTCGATGCTCGCTTTTTCCGAGAGTGCGCTGTCTGATGCTGATGTATTGCTTTATGTTACAGACGTTGTGGAGAATCCGGAGAAGAATATGGAGTTCCTTGAGAAAGTCCAGAAAATGGACATTCCGGTGCTTCTCCTGATAAACAAGATAGATCAGAGCGACCAGTCGAAGCTCGGCGATATAGTGGAGAGATGGCACTCACTTCTGCCAAAGGCGGAGATTCTGCCCATATCGGCACTTAACAAGTTTGGTGTCGACATTCTTCTCTCACGCATCAAGGAGCTGTTACCCGACTCTCCCCCTTATTTCGAAAAGGACCAGTTGACCGACAAACCTGCCCGCTTCTTCGTCTCGGAGATTATCCGTGAGAAGATTCTCCTCTACTACGATAAGGAAATACCTTATTCTGTCGAGGTGCGTGTCAATCGTTTCAAGGAAGACGACAAACTCATTAAGATAGAGGCAACGATATATGTCGAGCGCGATTCGCAGAAGGGCATCATCATCGGCCATCAGGGCATTGCACTGAAGAAAGTCAGCACAGAGGCGAGAAAAGCTCTCGAGAAATTCTTCGGAAAGAAGATTTTCCTTCAGATATTTGTAAAGGTCGACAAGGACTGGCGCAGCAATCAGCGTGAGCTCGATTCTTTCGGCTATAACGACTGATAGCGAATAACGAGGCTTACAAAGCCTTTACATATTATATATAACATTTATTTTTTTAACCCCCAGAGTAATATAACCCCAGCAGTGATGCTGAGCAAAAGGTTTAAACCCGTAGGAGCGGGAAATGAAAAATGGGAAATTTAGTAGCAATTGTAGGCCGTCCTAATGTAGGTAAGTCTACGCTTTTCAATCGTCTGACGAAGACTCGTCATGCGATAGTGAGTGACATCGCCGGTACAACCCGCGACCGCCAGTATGGCAAAGTGGAGTGGTGTGGCAGAGAATTCTCTGTTGTCGACACCGGCGGTTGGGTAGTTAATTCCGATGATGTCTTTGAGGAAGCCATCCGTCAGCAGGTGACAATAGCAACAGAGGAAGCCGATTTGGTGCTCTTCCTTGTTGATGTTGCAACAGGACTGACCGACCTTGACGAAGACGTAGCGATGATTCTCCGTCGCACGAAGCTTCCTGTAGTCCTTGTGGCAAACAAGGTTGACAATAATAATCAGATTTATGACTCTATGGAGTTCTACAAGCTTGGTCTTGGCGAACCTTTCTGTATCAGTTCGGCTACAGGCAGTGGCACAGGCGACCTGCTTGACGTTGTAATGTCGAAGTTAGAAGACAAGGAGCCGGAGATAGAAGAGAACATCCCTCGTTTTGCTGTTGTAGGTCGTCCGAATGCCGGCAAGAGTTCGATTATCAATGCCTTCATCGGCGAGGAGCGTAACATCGTGACCGACATAGCAGGTACGACACGCGACAGTATATACACCCGTTACGACAAGTTCGGCTTCGACTTCTATCTTGTCGACACTGCCGGCATACGTCGTAAGAACAAAGTGACCGAGGACCTTGAGTTCTATTCTGTCATGCGTTCAATCCGTGCCATAGAAAACTCCGATGTGTGTATCCTCATGATCGATGCCACGCGAGGAATAGAAGCACAGGACATGAACATATTCCAACTCATTCAGAAGAACAACAAGAGCCTTGTTGTCGTTGTCAACAAGTGGGATCTCGTGGAGGACAAAGACCAGAAAGTCATCAAGACCTTCGAGAATGCCATACGCAACAGAATGGCTCCATTCGTTGATTTCCCTATAATTTTCTCTTCTGCAGTAACAAAACAGCGCATATACAAGGTGCTTGAGACAGCCAAGGAGGTGTATCAGAACCGCAAGGCCCGTGTGGGCACGACGAAGCTCAATGCCGTCATGCTGCCGCTCATCGAGGCATTCCCACCACCGTCAATAAAGGGCAAGTATATCAAAATAAAGTATTGTTCGCAGTTGCCCGGCACTCAGATACCGTCATTCGTGTTCTATGCAAACCTTCCGCAGTATGTAAAGGAGCCATACAAGCGATTCCTTGAGAACAAGATACGCGAGAACTGGCCGATGCATGGATGTCCTATCAATATTTTTATACGTCAGAAGTAACCATGAGAAAATTGTTGTTGCTGTTCGTCGCAGCATTATTTGTTGTAGCCTGCAAGAAGGAAGTCAACCATGAGGAAGTTGTCATGAATGCCGCCCGACAGTATTACGGCTATCTGCTCAAGGGTGAATATGAGGCTTTTGTGGACGGTACCTATCATAAATACCCCGTCCATGCCTCCTACCGTTCAGAACTTATCGACAATGCAAAGATGTTCATAGCCCAGCAGAAAGTCGAGCATGATGGCATAGCCGATATAGAGATGGTGATGGCGCAGGTCGATACGGCATCCAATACAGCCAATGTCTTTCTTACGTTGAAGTATGGCGACAAGAGTCATGAACAAGTAGTTATGCCTATGATAAAGAAAGACGGACTGTGGTATATGCGTTAAGCATAGCCACCTAACGTCAAAAGAATGTTTTGTCGGCAATGCCACGGCAGCCGATTATAATCCCCAATCGGTCAATAGATAGTGGTGTCTTTTATTATCCCAAATCTATTGATTGATTGGGGATAATATGTCTGTCTCCTCATTGAGTTCTTCCTCTAAGGCGACTTCCTTTACCTTCTTAAACAGGTCGGATGCGAAAACGAGGTCGTTGAGTTTTCTGTTCGTCGAGTTCATCACCTCGTCCTTCGTGCCTTCCCATTCCTTGTGTCCCTTGTAGATGAAGATTATCTTCTCGCCTATGCCCATCACAGAGTTCATATCGTGAGTGTTGATAATAGTAGTGATATTCTTTTCCTTTGTGATGCTCGACAGCAGTTGGTCTATCACGAGGCTCGTCTTCGGGTCAAGTCCGGAGTTCGGTTCGTCACAGAAGAGATATTTCGGATTCAGCACGATGGCTCTTGCTATCGCCACACGCTTTTGCATACCACCTGACAGCTCCCCCGGAAACTTGTTCTGGGCGTCGATAAGATTCACACGTGCAAGGCAGTCCTGTGCTCGTTTCACACGCTCGCGGTAGGTCTTTGTCGAGAACATATCGAGCGGAAACATCACATTCTCCAGCACGGAGAGTGAGTCGAACAGTGCTGCCGACTGAAAAATCATTCCCATCTCGCGGCGCATCATCACCTTTTCCTTTTTCGACATCTTCACAAGGTCACGCCCGTCGTAGAAGATCTCGCCGCTTGTAGGGTCGAGCAGTCCCACGAGGTTCTTCACCAGAACAGTCTTTCCCGAGCCACTCTGACCGATGATGAGGTTGGTCTTACCTTCCTCAAAGCAGCAGTTGATGTCTTTGAGCACCTCCTTGTCTTCAAAAGACTTATATAGATTCTTTACTTCTATCATGACAAAAGTTGTGTTAGGAAGACATCAGAGAACAGAATAAGAATACTTGAACTCACCACTGCCACAGTCGAAGCGTGTCCCACTTCGACCGAACCGCCTTCTACACTGTAGCCGTGGAATGACGACACACTGGATATGAGGAATGCGAAGAACAGGCTTTTCACGATACTCATCCACATGAACCATGAGTTGAAGTCGTGCTGCAGACCTGCTGTGAGGTCTTCAGGCGAGATTATATGCCCGATATAAGCCGTGGCATAAGCGCCGATGATACCTGCCAGCGAACTGAATATGACGAGGAACGGCATGATTGTTATCAGTCCCATTATCTTTGGCAGTATAAGGAAACTGGCAGAGTTGACACCCATGATGTCGAGAGCGTCGATCTGCTGTGTCACCCGCATTGTGCCCAGCTCTGAAGCGATGTTCGAACCGACCTTACCTGCAAGGATAAGACACATTATAGAACTGGAGAACTCAAGCAGCATGATCTCGCGTGTGGTATATCCTGACACCCATCGTGGCATCCACGGGCTTTGGATATTCATCTTCATCTGAATACATATCACCGCTCCGATGAAGAAAGATATGAGCAGGACGATAGGTATCGAGTCGATACCTAAGCTTACCATCTCTTTGCGATATGATTTCAGAAACATGCGAAAACGCTCCGGGCGACTGAAAGTCTTGCCCATGAGAATGATATAGCGTCCGAATGTCTCAAGAAAATCTTCTGTTTTACTGAATATGAACATGTAGATTAATGTTTTGCAATGCAAAAGTAATCAATTTCCACAAAAAAAACGGTATTAAACAGATTGTTTTTCTCATTCCGGTACATTATTAGACTCTTTTTTACTAATTTTGCAGGAAAATCAGAAACTCTATGGAAGAAAAGCATATTATAGGCGAGCAGAACAATTCCGTTCTTCGTGCAGAAGGGCTTGTCAAGCGTTATGGCAAGCGTACCGTCGTGAACGACGTGTCGATAAATGTGTGTCAGGGTGAGATAGTCGGCTTGCTCGGTCCTAATGGTGCGGGCAAGACAACATCGTTCTATATGACCACAGGCCTTGTCATTCCTAACGAAGGGCATATCTTCATCGACAATACGGAGATTACCGATTTTCCCGTTTATCTTCGTGCCAGAAACGGTGTGGGCTATCTTCCGCAGGAGGCGAGCGTGTTCCGTAAGATGAGTGTCGAGGACAATATCCTTTCTGTGCTTGAAATGACAGGCAAGTCGCGCGAGGAACAACTTGACAAGCTCGAGAGCCTCATTGCTGAGTTCCGCCTTCAGAAAGTGCGCAAGAACAATGGCGACCAGCTGTCGGGCGGTGAGCGCCGACGCACGGAGATAGCGCGATGTCTTGCCATTGACCCTAAGTTCATCATGCTCGACGAACCTTTTGCCGGTGTCGACCCCATCGCCGTTGAGGATATTCAGAATATCGTTTGGCAACTGAAATACCGTAATATCGGCATTCTCATCACCGACCACAACGTGCATGAGACACTGTCAATTACCGACCGCGCTTATCTGCTGTTCGAAGGACGCATACTTTTCCAAGGTAAGCCTGAAGAACTGGCAGAGAATGCCATTGTAAAAGAAAAATACCTTGGCAAGAACTTCGTTCTTCAGAAAAAGGAGTTCCAGATCAATTATGAGAAGAATGCAAAGTAAGAAAATGTCCATTTCTAAGTCGCTGATTGTCAATAGCTTAGAAATACTTTTCTGAAACCGCCGTTTCTTGACGCTAAAACCGTCGTTTCTTGGCGCTGAAACCGCCGCTTCTTGAATCAAGAACCGCCGTTTTTAGAAATCCATTGCGTCGCTTTTATCAGTAGAAAAATCGCACGTCGTTGCGTGTAAAGAAGATTCTACGTAAGTTCGGAATGAATTTTCTAACATCAGCGATTTGGGTTAAAAAAACAAATTATTACCCTTAATGTTAGGTATTTCGCTCGAAATTTCGTAATTTTGCATTCACTTTACGGTCGGCGCCCTACGGGAGCCCCGTTTTTTAGTGTCGTTCGATGCTGAGGAATCATAAAAAAGAATAACAAACAAAACTAAGATAAGAAGATGAATATCGTATTTGACAACGCCGACAAGGTGAATGGACTTCTGACCATTACTCTCGTAGAGGCAGACTACAAAGACGCTGTTGAGAAGCAGCTCAAGGATTATCGCAAGAAAGCAAACATTCCCGGATTCCGTCCCGGCATGGTTCCAATGTCTTTTCTGAAGAAGCAGGTCGGTACACAAGTGAAGATGGATGCCATCAACAATGTCGTTGGTGAGCAACTCTACAAGTACGTACAGGACAACAAGATTCAGATGCTCGGTCAGCCATTGCCTTCAGAGAAACAGGTGGCACAGGACCTTGAGAAGGACACAGAGTTCACATTCCTGTTCGACATCGCTGTGGCTCCGGAGTTCGAGGTGAAGCTCTCAGGTCACGACAAGGTGGCTTACTATAACATTACCGTCAGCGACGACGTTATCGACAAGCAAGTCGAGATGTTTGCTTCACGCAACGGCAGCTATGTGAAGGCGGAGGCATACGAAGGCAACGATATGCTCAAGGGCGATCTCCGCGAGCTCGATGCAGAGGGAAACACCCTCGATGGCGGTCTGACACTCAGCGAGACAACCATCATGCCTGCTTACGTGAAGGATGAAAACCAGAAGAAGCTCTTCGACGGAGCAAAGGTCGGCGACATCATCACTATCAACCCACGCCAGATGTATGGCGACGCAGAACTCGCCGCATTACTTCATGTTGACAAGGCAGAGCTTGGCTATCACGCTGGCGACTTCACATATCAGATAACAGAAATCAGCCGTTACGAGAAGGCGCCCGTAGATCAGAAACTCTTCGACGCAGTATTCGGCGAGGGTGTATGCGCCGATGAGGCTGCATTCCGTGCAAAGATTGCAGAAGGCGTGAAGGTTCAGCTCCAGTCTGACCAGGACTTTAAGTTCCTCATGGACGCTCGTGCACACATCGAGAAGAAAATCGGTAAGCTCGAGTTCCCTGACGCGCTCCTCAAGCGCATACTTCGCGAAAGCAATAAGGACAAAGGCGAGGAGTTCGTTGAGAAAAACTATGAGGGCAGCATAAAGCAGCTCAAATGGCATCTTATCAAGGAGAAAATCGTCGCAGCACACAACATCAAGGTTGATGATGCTGACATCAAGGCAACAGCCGTAGAGGCTGCTCGAGTACAGTTCGCACAGTACGGCATGAACAATGTACCTGCAGAGTACCTCGAGAACTATGCTGACGAGATGATCAAGAACCGAGAGGCTGTTGACGGACTTGTTGACCGTGCCATCGACGTCAAAATCACTGAAGTACTCAAGGGTATAGTGAAGCTTGACGAGAAGGAGATCTCTCTCGATGACTTCAATAAGCTCATGGAAGAAAAATAATATATTTAGAAAAAAATCTTCTGAATATGGGGAGGTTTTCGACTTTTTTTTCTATCTTTGTATGACAAGAATGGGGAGACGTCGGAAACCTCCCCGTGGTATTGTATAAATAATATAGTAATATGAATAACGATTTCAGAAAGTTTGCCACCAAGCATATGGGCATCAATGGAATGGTGCTTGATGACATTGTAAGTACTCAGAATCAATATCTTAACCCATATATTCTCGAAGAGCGTCAGTTGAATGTAACACAGATGGATGTGTTCTCACGCCTTATGATGGACCGTATCATATTCCTCGGAACACAGATTGACGACTACACTGCCAACACACTCCAAGCTCAGTTGTTATATCTTGACTCTGCAGACCCGGGCAAGGACATCTCTATCTATATCAATTCACCTGGTGGCAGCGTTACTGCCGGTCTTGGCATTTACGACACCATGCAGTTCATTCAGAGCGATGTTCAGACCATCTGCACCGGTATGGCGGCATCGATGGGCGCAGTGTTGCTCGTGGCAGGTGCAGAGGGAAAGCGTTCGGCGCTACCTCATAGCCGAGTGATGATACACCAGCCGTTAGGCGGTGTGCAGGGACAGGCGTCGGACATTGAGATTGAGGCAAAGGAAATACAGAAGTTCAAGAAGGAACTATATACAATCATCTCAAATCATTCACACACACCATACGATAAGGTGTGGAAGGACTCTGACCGCAACTACTGGATGACGGCAGAAGAAGCAAAGGCATACGGAATGATTGATAACGTTCTCGTACGTAAGCCTTAATGTCAATGTGTGACGGAACTGTAACTGAAATAATATACTGAATTACCAAGTAATACATAGAATCGGATTCTCTCGAGTCATCCTTCAGTGTAAAGGAGGGTGTAGATTTCGGTTTGTAGAAGGCGAGGCTTAGTATATTAA
>CAJPPF010000049.1 GCA_905372445.1 uncultured Prevotella sp.
GTCACGCAGGAGGTCACGGGTTCGAGTCCCGTACGCACCGCAAAGAGGATGTAGCGAAACTAAGTGTTTTGGTGCATCCTCTTTGCTTGTTCTTCTAATCTACCCCCATGATTTCTCATACATGTATATAAACAATAATGTCGGTACTCTCAACGAGCCCCGACATCTTGCGATATGTTTAATTAAAAACTTCTTTTTCTTGGATAGTGGCAACCTCACAGTTACCATGTTCCCCATTAAACAATCTTCATTAATTACCTTAAACTAATAACTAAAAACCTAAATCTATTACTACTAACCTAAACAATCTATTAACCAAATTTCTTATGACTGTTATGGAAGTTTATTTCCGAACCACTTGATTTCTCAGGTGAATCTTTCTTCCAAAGTCGCATAGCAATCAAGTTTATTACTGAATTGCAATGCAAAGGTAATATGTTTTTGTTGTGTGCGCAAACAATTCTATAATTTTTTCCTCTAATTTAGCTCTATCTTGATTTATCATAACTATTCAGCAATTCTTATGCCTTTAACTCGAATCGGTCATTAGAGTCCTTGACTGATTTTGTTCGATTGTTGAGCAGATGTGCAGACGTTTCATCGAAGGCGTAGCGGGCTACGTCGAGATGAAACTTCAGCGCAGATGTCGGCAAGCGGACTAAAGCAGTAAGGAAGTATGACGGTAATAACAAATCTAAGCAAATGCGGTCTAATGACCGATTTGGGTTTAATTCATTCAGTTTGTACAGTGTGTATGCGGTAATGACATCTATTTGAATGTTGTGATTGCAGATTACATCATTTGCAATACGCGTTTATTTCTTCAGTTTCTTGAGGCGGCGTTTCGCTTCCGGTAGGTTCGGGTAGAGTTCGAGTGCTTTTTCATAATTGCGTATGGCGGCATCATACATTTCTTCATGTTCGCACTCTTTGCCCATGAGATTGTATTCTACGGCGAGATGCTTCAATTGATCATCTTTTACACGTAGCTGTTGTTTCAGTAGGTTGCATTCCTCACGAAGCATATTGACGATATTGAGTTTGCGTCTGATTAGACGTTGCTGAGCAGGCTTCTCGATGTCGTAACGTGAATGGATGGCAAGAAAGAACGCGTCAAGCGCACGTTGCATATCACCACGTTCAAAGGCTTTTATGGCATCATGATATTGTTTATCGGCTTGTCCCTGCTTTAGGGCAGATGATATGAGTTGGTTGTCGTTATATTGGTGTGAGAATTGCACCACTTCTGGACGTACGAAGATATCGGAACGTCGCAGTGGTTCTTTTAGGCTTATGCCTTCTAAGGAAGTGCAACGCGAGAGAGCGACATAAGTCTGTCCGCCGGCAAAGGCTCCGCCAGTGAAATCAATTTTTACATGCTTGAAAGTAAGTCCCTGACTCTTATGAACGGTGATAGCCCAAGCTAAGCGTAAAGGGAATTGTGTGTATGTGCCAATCTCATGTTCTTCAATCTTTTTCTCCTGCTCGTTGAAAGAATACTTCACATTGCTCCATACCTCACGTTCAACAATTACATCTTCCTCGTCGTCAGTGTGGACATAAATGGTTTCGCGTCCTTCATTGATGTCGAAGCCTATTATAATGCCCAGTGTGCCGTTTACCCATCGATGCTCTTTATCGTTTCGGATAAATAGTATTTGTGCACCGCATTTGAGTTCGAGTTCCTTTGGAGTTGGCAGGCTGTTCTCGGGAAACTCTCCCGTGACGACACCTTCGAACATTACAGTCTCGTCAGGAAGTTCTTCAAGTTTCTGCTGGTTTATATAATCTACCGTGTCGCGTCGTGTTGACAGAGTTATTGACATGCCTGATGTATCAATCTCCCTACCAACGCGCTGGTTGAGTGTGTATAGGTCTGATACTGTTGTTTCTGACTTACGTATTTTATCAAGCAGATGAATGAAGTGCTCGTCTGTTTGTCTGTATACTTTCTTCAGTTCAATGCTGACGAGTTGTATCTCACGGAATACGTGGGCACTGAAGAAAAACGAGTTTGGATAAAAAGGCTGTAGGAGTTGTCGCTCCTCGTCTTTCACTACGGGTTCAAGTTGGAATATGTCGCCGACAAGTAGTATCTGTTTGCCACCGAACGGTTCGCGCATATTGCGACAGTATATCCTGAGAATTTTATCTATGAAGTCAATGATATCGGCGCGTACCATTGATATTTCATCAATAATGATAAGTTCAAGTTCCTGCAGCAGCTTTCGTTTTTCCTGATTATATTTCATCGTGCCACGTATGTTACGGGCATTATATTGTGTGTCGTTAGGTAGAAGAGGGTGGAAAGGCAGTTTGAAGAAGCTGTGGAGAGTTGCCCCTCCGGCATTGATTGCCGCAATGCCAGTGGGAGCAAGTACCACATGTTTCTTCTTCGTATTCTCTGCAATATAACGAAGGAAAGTAGATTTTCCTGTACCTGCCTTACCTGTGAGAAACAATGAACGATTGGTATACTGGATAATCTGGAGTGCATTTTGCAACTCTTGATTATCCATGTCTACTATACTTTTTCTATCCATTCTGTTTTATAACAAACTACAAGTCTTCGAGTTTTATTTCTTTCTCTATAGGTCGATGTTCGCCTTCACCCGCAGAGATGCCTTGATTTTCTTCATGTTCGATGGCTTCTATATCATTCTCAACGGCTACACTGTCGACATCGATAGTGTCATTGCGCTGACTATAGTAGCTGCTACATTCATACATTGAAGACGTTATGCCCGGATCTTTAGGTTTATTGAAATGTCCGTGGTAGTGCTTGAATGCAGGATCATTCATGACGGATTGGAGGAAAAGTCCACATATAGGTAATGCTGTGCGTGAGCCTTGTCCAAGTGCTCCTGTGCGGAAATGAATACTGCGGTATTCTCCACCTACCCATGCTCCTACAACGAGCTTCGGACTTACACCCATAAACCATGCGTCAGAGTGGTTATTAGATGTTCCGGTCTTTCCACCGAAGTCTGTGTCGTTTGCTTTACCAACATATCCCCAAAGGCTCATAGATGTACCGCCAGGTTCACGCATACCAGCTTGGAGCATTTTCTGCATTAAGAAAGCCGACTTATATGAAATTGCCTGTTCGGAAGTGTTTGGTGCGACATATACCTCTGCACCTTTACTGTCAACAATCTTTGTGACAAGCGTAGTTTCGTGATGTTTTCCATCGTCTGCAACTGTACAATAAGCATTGGTTAGTTCGAGCAGATTGATGTCGGAACTACCTAATGCCAATGACGGCGCGCTCTCATCAAGAGGACTCTTTATACCCATCTTATACGCAGTCTCGGCAATGCGTCTGATGCCCATCTCCTGACCTAAACGTACTGCTACGGAGTTAATGCTCTTGGCGAATGCACTCTTTAATGGCATTGAGTCGCCTGAGAAGACTCCGTCGGCATTGGAAGGTGTCCACCTTACAGATTCCTTCTTCTTTGCATCCCACACATCCATAGAGAAGAATTCGTCGCGACGTTTGTCGCAAGGAGTCAGTCCTTGATTCATTGCCTCTGTATATACGAAGAGCTTGAATGTAGAACCTGGTTGTCGCTGTGCGCGTGCTTTATCATACTTCCATGAACGGAAAGAAATATCGCCGACATATGCTTTTACCTCTCCGGTCTGTGGCTCCATAGCTACGAATGCGCAGTGCATGAATTTGACCATGTATTTTACGGAGTCTACAACAGATAGATCCAACGTTGTCTCAAGTTGATCGTTATCCCAAGTGAAGACCTTAACAGGGTGGGGGGAATTGAGATAATAGTCGACAGAGTCAGGATTGTTAGGATACTTGGCAGTGAGATACTTATACACGGGCTGACGCTTCACGATGTCATCTATGAAGTTAGGGATTGTATTGCCTTTCTCGTCTACCCATGGTTCTCTATTGCCCCAGTGGTTTTTGAAATTCCTTTGTATGACTTTCATTTGCTTTGCCACCGCATCCTCTGCATAACGTTGCATACGAGAATCAATAGTGGTGTATATTTTAAGTCCGCTGGTATAGAGATCATACCCGTTTTCGTCACACCATTCGCTAAGTTCGTTGGCAACTGCCTCACGGAAGTACTGTGCCTGACCGTCGTAGTTTTTTTCTACGGTATATGATAGTTTTATTTCAATCTGCTTAAGAGAGTCACATTCTGCACGTGTGATATGACCGTGTGTAAGCATATTCTCAAGTACTTGGTTTCTACGCTGCAGACTGTTCTTGGGATTGTTCTTGGGATTGTAGAAGGTTGTCGCCTTTAGCATGCCTACAAGAACAGCCGACTGCTCTATCGTTAGATCCTTTGGTGTTGTCTTGAAGTATGTTTTTGCTGCAGTCTTAATGCCGTAGGCTCCTGAACCGAAATCTACGGTGTTTGCATACATCCGTAGTATATCGTTTTTATCATAGCACATTTCAAGTTTGGTGGCGATTATCCATTCTTTTGTCTTTACTATTAGAATCTTCAATCCGGGAATCTTGCCTATAATTCCTGTGCTATATTGGCTACGGACTCGGAACATGTTTTTTGCAAGCTGTTGTGTGATTGTAGATGCTCCACGACCGCCATGTCCTGTTATTGCATCTTTCGCTGCTCCAAATAGTCCCAAGAAGTCAATTCCGTGATGACTGTAGAACCTTTCGTCCTCTGTGTCTATAAGACATTTCCAAAACATAGGATTCACCTCTTCGTAAGAGACAGGTGTTCGGTTCTCATTGAAGAATTTTCCAATGAGAACACTGTCGGCACTGTATATTTCGCTGGCAGTGGATGTTTCAGGGTTAAGGATTCTACTGAATCCCGGTGACTTTCCGAATAACCAGAATAAGTTGATATCTACTGCACCAAGATAAAGAATGAACGTTATGAGCAACGAAACAAATACCGCTATTGTTTTCTTCCACCATGGCGTTCCTATATAGAGGTTTTTATACCATTGCAATATTTGCTTGGTTTTATACCAGGCTTTGCTTGCGAAACCTGCAATTTGTTCTTTTTTGTTTTTCATATTATAATTTCTTCTTCTGGCTCATACCAGTGTATGGTATTGTCTTTTTGGAACCATGTGATTTGTTTTCTCATGTAGCGGCGTGTGTTTGACTGAATCTGTCTTATTGCCTCGTTACGGTCTATTGTTCCATCGAAATATTTAAATAGCTCCTTGAACCCTACAGTATTAAGCGAGTTAAGCTCGCGAAGCGAATATACATGTCTTGCTTCTTCTTCCAGACCATCGGACATCATTTGCAACACCCGTTGATTAATACGTTCGTACATTACCTCTCTCGGTCGGTTAAGACCAATTTTCTGTATACGAAAAGGACGATGTTTTATTTTTCCTTTGCGGAATGAGGTATATGTCTTGCCTGTCATGTGACAAACTTCAAGTGCGTGGACAACACGCCGAGGATTGTTATGATCTACTATTGCATAGTGATCAGGGTCGAGATGTTTCAATTCATCAAGAAGAACTGGCAGACCTTCTTTATTAAGCCGCAACTTCATACGTTCGCGAATCTCTTCATCAATTGTAGGAATGTCGTCAATGCCCTTGCACACAGCATCGATATACATCATTGAACCACCGCTCATGAGGGCAAAATCGCTATCACGAAACAAGTCGTCAAGTAATTTCAGCACATCCTCTTCATACTGAGCTGCTGAGTAATAGTCTGTCAGAGAGTGTGTGCCGACGAAGTAGTGCTTCACTTGTCGCTGCTGTTCACTTGTAGGAGCCGCAGTGCCTATAGGTATCTCACGGAATATCTGTCTCGAGTCAGCATTGATTATAGGCACACCAAGTTGTTGTGCAATCGAGAGCGTTTTCTCTGTCTTGCCCACTCCTGTAGGTCCTACTATGACTACAAGTGTCTTCAATATTCTGTTTAGAGAATTACTTCATTATACCTCGCTGAGATGACTCAACGAAGTTTACTATATATTCCAGATCTTCGTTCATGTTGAAAGTCTTTATCTCCTCTATTGCCTTCGAGCGCATCTTGGAATATAGTATACGATAAGCATCATGTATCTTTTCAATGCGTTCATTTGAGAAACCTCGACGACGCAGACCTACAATATTAAGACCACAGTAATGTGTAGGCTCCTTTCCCATTATTACAAATGGAGGAACATCCATAGGAAGTTTAGCACCACCCTGCACCATTACATAACTTCCAATATGTGTGAACTGGTGAACAAGCACACAACCGGAAAGAATTGCGAAGTCATCAATTACAACCTCACCTGCTATCTTTGTAGAGTTGCCGATAATGCACCCATTGCCGATAACACAGTCATGGGCAATGTGCATATTTTCCATAAAAAGGTTATTGGAACCTACGACAGTTTTTCCTTTTGCATCAGTACCGCGTGATATGGTGACATTCTCACGAATGGAATTATTGTCTCCAATCTCGCAGGTTGTTATCTCACCGTGGTATTTAAGATCCTGTGGCTTGGTTGATATACTTGCACCTGGGAAGATCTCGTTACCGGAACCCATGCGTGTGCCCTGATGTAAAGTGACATTATTAAGAAGTGTATTATTGTCGCAGATAATCACATCCTTGTCTATTACACAGAAAGGACCAATTGTATTGCCATCACCAAGTTTTGCTTCAGGATGTATATAGGCTAACGGACTTATATTGTTCATGTTGAGTGAATTTGTCGTTATTTATTCTTTACTGTCTGTGCAGTAAAAGTAGCTTCTGAAACAACTTTGTCGCCTACGAAGCAATAGCCTTTCATTGATGCTATTCCATGTCGTACTTCACTTACCATTTCTACCTTGAACAGGAGAGTGTCACCAGGAACTACTTTCTGCCTGAACTTAACATCGTTTATGGCAAGGAAGTAGGTTGAGTATCTTTCCGGCTCCTCCATTGTGTTAAGTACGAGAAGACCACCACATTGAGCCATTGCCTCAATTTGTAATACACCTGGCATTACAGGTTCCGATGGGAAATGCCCTTGGAAGAACTCCTCATTTGCAGTTATGTTCTTCAGACCAACAATGCTTGTTGCGCCAAGTGCTATAACCTTATCTACGAGTGCCATGGGATAGCGGTGAGGAAGAAGTTCACGGATACGCTGCACATTCATTATCGGCTCATCATTAGGGTCATAAATAGGAGCTTGTATCTCATGCTGCTTTATTTCCTTACGCATCAGACGTGCAAATTTATTGTTTATCGTATGTCCTGGGCGTGTTGCAATTACGCGTCCCTTTATTGGCTTACCGATTAGAGCAAGGTCACCCACGATATCAAGAAGTTTATGGCGTGTACACTCATTCTCCCATATAAGAGGACGATGTTGGATATAACCAATCTTTGTTGCGTCCATACGCGGCATATTAAGTATGTCGGACAGTTTGTCTAATTGCTCTTGTGAAATCTCACGCTCGTAGATAACAATGGCATTGTCAAGGTCGCCACCTTTAATGAGGTTGAGGTCAAGCAATGGAATTATATCACGTACGAATACAAAGGTACGTGCAGGAGCAATCTCCTTGGCAAAATCGGAAATGTTATCGAGTGTCGCAAATTGTGAGTTAATGAATTTCGATTCAAAAGAACACATTGTTGTGAGACTGAAATCATCGTCCGGTAGAACAGTGATGCAGCTTCCTGTACTATTGTCGCGAAGTTCAATCTTCTTGCGGATTATGTAATAGTCCTTTGGTACGCTTTGCTCTTCAATTCCAACCTGTTGTATCTTATCAACATAGGGAGCAGCAGAACCGTCGAGTATAGGAAATTCCGGACCATTTACCTGTATAAGGCAATTGTCAACGCCTAATGCATACAGCGCCGCCATTGCGTGTTCGATCGTTGACACACGAATGTCGCCTTTCCCTAATACTGTGCCACGTGTTGTCTCGATGACACGTTCAGCAATAGCATCAATTACTGGCTCTCCTAGGAGGTCGATACGTTGTATCTTATAGCCGTGGTTCTCTGGTGCGGGATTGAATGTCACAGTAAGGCTAAGACCAGTGTGAAGTCCTTTTCCACATAGAGAAAAACTACCACGGAGTGTTGTCTGTTTCTGATGTTCCATTTCTATTTTGTGTTTACTCTTTTGTGATTTTTGATTGAAGCTCTGTTACTTCTTTTTGAAGCTCATTGAGCTGTTTATACATATCTTGCAGACGCATTGTCAGAGCATGGTTACGAAAAAACTGACGTAGTGGTACTACCGGTGTACCTATTAAGTTCTGGTTGCTTTCAAGATTACTTGGCACTCCACTTTGCGCTCCGAGATTTACCTTGTCTCCGACTGTAATATGTCCGGCAAGACCTACTTGCCCACCAAACATACACCATTCTCCGACTTTTGTAGAGCCAGCAACACCAACCTGTGCAGACATAACCGTGTTAGAACCGATATCAGTGTTATGGGCAATTTGTATAAGATTGTCGAGTTTGACACCCTTACGTACATAAGTACTACCCATAGTAGAGCGGTCTATACATGTGTTTGCACCAATCTCTACATCATCTTCTATTGTAACAATACCTATCTGTGGTATTTTTGAATATCCATCAAGGGTTGGAGCAAAGCCAAAGCCGTCAGAACCTATAACAGATCCTGCATGAATAGTTACGCGATTACCTATTTTACAACCATGATAAACAGTAGTGTTAGGGTATAGTATACATTTTTCGCCGAGTGTAACATTGTCACCAATGACTGCATGGGGATAGATTATACATCCGTCGCCAATGACAACATTATCACCAATATATGCAAAAGCGCCTATATAACAATTTTTTCCCACAGTTGCTTTTGGCGAAATGAATGCCAGAGAATCAATACCTGTTTTTTTCTGAGTCATAGACTCATAGAGTTGCAACAGTTTTGCCACTGCCTCATAAGCATTCTTCACACGTATTAGAGTAGCCTCTACCGGATGCTCAAACACAATATCTTCATCAACGAGAACAATGCTTGATTTCGTTTCGTAGATGTAATGGATATATTTATGGTTTGAGAGGAACGACAAAGCTCCTTCTTTGCCTTCTTCTATCTTTGCAAAGGTATTGACTGTGGCAAGTTCATTACCTTCAACTTTGCCCTGCAGCAATGCTGCAATTTGTTGAGCTGTAAATTCCATTTTATAAAAATATGTTTTTACCTTGACGGTTATTTGTCATTATATTCTTTGATAGCATAGATAATACTTGCCTACATTCTTTGATAGAAGGTCGACATTAAGAAGTTCTGAAACCTCAGTGACATCGCGTGTCGTTCCATCCTTGAAGAGCATCGTAATATGATCGTCGTTTATATCATACATATCCTTTTGCGCCTTACTTTGTGAAATGAAATAACGTGTGTCATCCATAGATATATCCAATGCTTCAGCAATCATTGTTCTTTTCTCGTTAATATATTCCTCATCGAACTCCCTGTCGAGAACTTCAACACGGAACATCTTCCTGTTTATCAGATCGTCTGCCAGTGTTGCGAGTATTTTATCATCGCAAGACATCCATACTTTCAGTGCGCTCCAGATGTCGTTATCGTCAAGTTGTCCGTAATAACGAAGTGCCTCCGGATCCGCATCGAAACGTTTACGGTCTATGTCGCTCGTAAGAAAGTACTTCAATGCCGGAGTTCCGAATATGTCGTGTCCTGACATTGCAAGATGCTTAGCCCTCAATAATGCGTTGATCAGAACTTTCTCTGTGGCAACCGTTGTCTTGTGCAGATACACTTGCCAATACATGAGTCTACGTGAAGTAAGATAATTCTCTATTGAGTATATTCCCTTATGGTCCACGCATAGCTGGTCGTCTACAACATCAAGCATCTTGATTATTCTTGCGCTTCCTATATTTCCTTCGTTTACGCCGGTGAAGAAACTGTCACGGCGTAGATAATCAAGACGGTCAACATCAAGTTGCGAACTGATGAGTTGATGAAGGAAGAGCTTTGGGTATTCACCTTTGAAGATGCTGATAGCGAGATTTAGCTGTCCGCCAAGATCCTGATTTATCTTTTCCATCATCATCAGCGAAATATGCTCGTGTGAAATTCCGGATATGAGTGTATGCTCAAGCACATGCGAGAACGGACCATGACCTATGTCGTGCATTAATATTGCTGCGCAGACTGCCTCCGCTTCACTATCGAATATGAATACTCCTTTCTGTTGAAGGTTCAAAATAGCCTCGCTCATCAGATGAAATGCACCAAGCGAATGTTGGAAGCGAGTATGCTGTGCGCCCGGGAAGACAAATGATGTCAGCCCCAACTGTTTTATACGCGTCAGGCGCTGCATAAGAGGATGCTGCACAATCTGCATCATCAGTCCTCTTGGAATCTTTATAAATCCAAAGACAGGGTCATTTATGATTTTGAAATCCTTCATCTGTATATTTAGGTGTCTTATCCTATAAGCACTTTTGCCATTTCTTCCTGTAGAGCCTTTGCCGCTTTGCCTGCTGCTTCTGCAAAGTCAGTGTCTTTGCCGGCATAGATTATGCCGCGAGAAGAATTAACGAGAAGGCCACAATCGTCAATCATGCCATACTTGCAGACATCTTGCAGACTTCCTCCTTGTGCCCCAACTCCCGGAACGAGAAGAAAACTGTTTGGCGCAACACGCCGGATGTCCTTGAACATCTCGCCACGGGTAGCACCTACGACATACATCATATTCTCGTCATTGCCCCAATGCTGACTTTGCCTGATCACTTTCTCGAATAGACGTTCACCGTCTTTATCTGCTGTGAGTTGGAAATTTAATGAACCTTTGTTACTTGTCAGGGCAAGTAGTATGACCCATTTACCGTCATAGCCGTCGATAAAAGGAGTCACGGAATCTTCTCCCATATACGGAGCGACAGTAAGTGCGTCAACATCAAACTCATCGAAGAATGTCTTTGCATACATTTTCGAGGTATTTCCTATATCACCACGTTTGGCATCAGCTATGATAAACTGTTCGGGATAGTTCCCCTGAAGATACCTCACTGTCTTTTCAAAAGCAATCATTCCCTTTATGCCATACGCTTCATAAAAGGCAAGATTGGGTTTGTATGCTACGCAATATGGGGCAGTAGCATCAATGATTGCCTTATTGAAAGCGAATATAGGATCCTCCTCCGTGAGCAGATGTTCCGGAATCTTATTGAGGTCGACATCAAGACCAACACAGAGAAAAGACTTCTTTGTTTGTATTTGATTAATGAGTTCTTGTCTGTTCATAAGTTCATAATTGACTATGACATTAGTCTTCTTTTGTTATATATGTTTTTATCAATGAAATAATGACCGTGTAGATGAACATACCCATAAAAAGGAATACCGCGAACAAGAGAATCTGCAGCCATAGACTATCTGTATGGTAGATATTATCTACAGAGTCTGCGAGTGCTATTCCTGCAAACATAGTCAGAAAATCATTGACTGTGAAGCCAAATAATTTCTTGCTTAGAAATGGGCTTATCTTCATTCTTTTTTATTCTTTCGATTCTATATTGTATACTTGCGGACGCTTTTCCGTTGTACGTCTTATGTCGACCATCTTTTTAACAAACTCCTCTGCAGGAACATCATGCTCTCTGCTTTCTGTTTCTTTCTTTTTATACTGCAGTGCCATAGTTGTTATTGTTTTAAGAATCTTATAATAAAGGTCCTTGACAGCAAATCTTACCGCTTAGAGGTCTGCCTCTTTCATCTTCTCTGCATTTTCTGCAACTGTCAATGCGTCAATCATCTGCTGAATACTTCCATTCATGAATCCTGGAAGGTCGTACATGGTGAAACCGATACGATGGTCGGTCACACGTCCTTGTGGGAAGTTATATGTACGAATCTTGGCTGAACGGTCGCCCGTGGATACAAGGCTTTTGCGGCGGCTTGCAATGTCATCGACATATTTCTGATGTTCCTTATCATATATATATGTACGCAGGCGAGCTAAAGCACGTTCCTTGTTCTTCGGCTGGTCGCGTGTTTCGGTACATTCTATAAGAATCTCCTCAACCTCACCGGTGTTAGGGTTCCACATGTAACGGGCACGAACACCAGACTCTACCTTGTTAACATTCTGACCGCCTGCACCTGATGAACGGAAAGTGTCCCATTTTATTTCACCTTCATTAATTGTCACCTCAAAAGGATCAGCCTCTGGGAGCACAGCTACTGTTGCCGCGCTGGTCTGCATCCTGCCGTTTGACTCTGTTACAGGCACACGCTGCACACGGTGAACACCTGACTCATATTTCAAAGTTCCATAGACGCTGTCACCGCTGACGGCGAAGTCTATCTCTTTAAAACCTCCGACTGCACCCTCGCTTTCGCTTGTGACAGCAACGCTCCAGCCTTTTGATTCGCAATACTTCTTATACATCTGGAATATTTCGCCTGCGAAAAGACAAGCCTCATCACCACCCGTTCCTGCACGAATTTCCATCTGTACGTTCTTTGCATCTTCAGGATCTTTTGGTACAAGGGCAATCTTTATTTCTTCCTCAAGTTTTGGCTGAAGTTCTTCGTTTACAGATAATTCCTCGCGAGCCATTTCCTTCATCTCCGGGTCCTGCTCGTTCATGAGAATATCCTTTGCCTCTGCGATGCTGTTGAGACAGTTTATATATTTCTGCCTCAGTTTCATTATATCTTCGAGATCCTTGTATTCCTTCGTCAGTTTCACATATCGCTGTTGGTCTGCAATCACGGAAGGGTCGGTTATGAGAGTGGATACTTCCTCGTAACGTGCTTCAAGACCGTCGAGTTTCTGTAGGATATTGTTATTTTCCATCAATTATATGTTTTCCTTTTTTTATTTCAAATCTGCTGATGCTTCCTTTTGCATGAACGTAATGCTTTTAATATTCAAAAGAACCGTACTCGCTTTTTATTGTCAGCGACTTATTTCCTTCTTCTATATGCCCGATTATCTGTGCGTCGATGTTGAACGCTTTGCTTATCTCGATTACTTTCTCTGCTTTCTCCGGTGATAGGTAAACCTCGAGACGATGTCCCATGTTGAACACTTTATACATTTCCTTCCAGTCTGTGCCACTTTCCTTCTGTATTGCCTTGAAGAGTGGAGGAACAGGGAACATATTATCTTTCACAACACGGCAGTTGTTATTTACAAAATGCAACACCTTTGTCTGTGCTCCTCCTGTGCAATGTACCATTCCGTGGATGTCGGCACGCATCTCATCCAGTATACGACGTACTACAGGAGCGTATGTTCGTGTCGGCGACAGTACAAGCTTGCCTGCCGACACAGGCGCACCCTCAACTTCGTCAGTGAGTTTATAGCTTCCGCTGTATACGAGTTCGTCAGGTACGGCATGGTCGAAACTTTCCGGATATTTCTCAGCAAGATATTTTGAGAATACGTCATGACGGGCAGAAGTGAGTCCGTTAGACCCCATTCCTCCATTATATTCCTTCTCGTATGTAGCCTGACCACATGACGAAAGACCTACAATTACATCGCCGGGACGTATGTTAGCGTTGTTGATGACGTCACTGCGCTTCATGCGACAGGTTACGGTGGAGTCAACTATTATGGTGCGTACAAGGTCGCCGACATCTGCTGTTTCTCCTCCGGTGCCGTATATTCCTATTCCCATATTGCGCATATCAGCCATCAGTTCGTCGGTGCCGTTTATGATAGCTGATATGACTTCACCTGGTATGAGCATCTTGTTTCTTCCAATGGTGCTTGATACGAGAATGTTATCAACAGCACCAACACAGAGCAGGTCGTCGGTATTCATTATGAGAGCATCCTG
>CAJPPF010000050.1 GCA_905372445.1 uncultured Prevotella sp.
TACGATAGATGCGAATAAAGTTAACAAAACGCCTATTCTAAGCATGCATACAGCCGATATTTGCAGGCGAGTTATCGTTTGGTGGTAAAAAACGCTTATTTTTGGCATTACGCGAAAGATGCTGATAATCAGAGTGGTAGGTGTTTTTGATGCCGACAAAAATAGGAATCAGTTTCAAGAACCGCCGTTTCTTGAGGCTCATTCCTACGTTTCTTGCCGATGAAACCGATGTTTTTAGCATCAAGAATCAACGTTTCTTGAGATAAAAAGCACGGAATAAGTCTTATTTCTGCTCTTATTGATTCTCGAAGACGCGGCGTTATGCCATCCTGACTTGGCAAATCGCTGTTTTTAATTTTCTATTTCGCTGAAAATCGCAAAGATGATTTTTCTTTACGATACGTTAGGTTTGGAGATAAGATTTTCTCTGAATACTGCTTTGTGTATACCGAGAAATGGCTATGAGGAACGTGATAAATCACGCCACTACGGCTGACGCCATGCCATTGATTGTTTTGTTTTCCAGGCGAGAAATAGCCGTTGTTAACGATTGTGGAAATGTGAGATATTGATAATTTTATCAATATCATAAACAAGAGAATCAAATAACGAACCTCCATATACCCGCGGGTATCGTCTGCGAGCCTCATCTCTCGTGCTCTCTTTAGCACGCAACCAACGTTTGCGGTACTTTCCCTTAAGGCATCTCTGCTGATATGATGACAGGCGGAGTAGGGTTATTGCCTTATCAACAATAGCGGCGTTCTCTAAAAATGCCTCATCCTTACCATCGGCAGATACCTTCCTGTCATGTTGGCGGAATCTGTTTAACGGCTCATTGACTTCAAGCACTCTGCCTCTCATGCTCATAAGAAGCCAAAAACAATAATCTCCGTTATGGCGGAATTGCAGATAATCGTCAGGTATCTCTGCAAAGAATCGTTTTCTGAACACCACCATGCTGGCATTATAAGGAGCATTATAGAAAATCATTCTGGTGAGACAGAAGAAACGGCTCTCGTATATGCCGTCATGAGAATATCGACTTCTGCCGTCCCAAATATTAGGCAGTAGCTCACCATTAGCCCCAATAATGGTTGAATGTGAGAAAGCATATACGGCGTCAGCGACAGTCTGAAGTTTCGCAACCATCTTTGTGAGAAACGACTTCTCTGCCACATCATCACTTTCTGCTATCCATATATATTCGCCGTTGGCAATCACTATGCCTTTCTTCCATTGAATGAAGGTGTTACCGGTGTTTCTATCATTGAAGAGAATATCCTTTATATGTTCCTTACCCCGATATTCCTCCATTATTTCTCGGCTGTTATCTGAAGAACAATCGTCCATAAGGAATACCTCAAAATTAGGGTAGTCCTGTTCTAAAACGCTGTCGATGCGTTCTCTCAAATAAGGTGCGTGATTATATCCGGGTATTATCACGCTGACTAAAGGATAGTTCATATATTTTATAACAGTACTTTCTTATATACCTCTCTTGTCTTTTTCACAGTGTTGTCCCATGTAAACAGCTTCAGCCGCGACGCTCCTGCTTTAGTGAGTTCATTGCGATGCTCTTCGCTGTCCATGACTGACAGCATCGCCGCAGCCTGTGCCTGTGCATCCATGGGGTCGAAATATTCGGCAGCATCGCCTGCTACCTCCGGAAAACAACTTGCGTTGCTCAGCACTACCGGGCACTGCTGCGAGAATGATTCAAGTATTGGAATGCCGAACCCCTCATATAACGAAGGATAGACAAAGAGGCGTGCATGGCGATAGAGCTGCAGGAGCACATCATCGCTGATATCGGTATATATCTTTACGAAATCAGTCAGACCGAGCCTCTCAAACTGTCTGCGCTCGGCACTCGACAGCTTGCGTCCGGTCAGAACGAGGTGGCAGTCAGGATGTGTCTTCCTTACTTCCATGAAAGCCGTCACCGTCGAGTCGAAGTTTTTGTAGCATCTGCGCTCACCGACATAGAGTATATATTCCTCTGGAAGCCCTTCCGGACGTCCTTCGACAACTGTCTTTGAGTCGAATCCATGATATACGACGTCGATCTTTGCCTCGTCGACACCGAGAATCTCTATGATGTCTCGCTTTGTGTTCTCGCTTATGGCAATGATGCGACGGGCTTTCTGGGCGAGCAGACGCTTATATCCGGCAGTAGGGTCGTCAGCTTTGAAATACTGTGCGAAACGCTCGTGCATCATATCGTGTATGGTAAGCACAAATGGTTTATCGCCTAAGGCATCGAGAAAATACGGGTCATAATAGGTAGGGTGGAAGAGGTCGAAGTCGCCCTTGGCTATCTTCGACAGTGAGTTCTTCTTATTCAACCGGCGAAAGACACCCTCAGTGACCTTGAATAGTTTCTTCGTCACATTCGTATGACTGCATTTTGGATGATGCTTTATGTATCTGTTCATTGAGAACGACAATGCCACACTGACATCATCGTCCGACAGTCTGTTTATCAATTCATAGAAATAGCGTGATATTCCACCAAATCGCTGAATATGAAACGTCTGATGATCAAACAATATCCTCATATTATTTATTACGTGCTTGTATTCCCTTTTAGCCTAAATGTTTATAATTGAGGGAACAAAGGTAATATATCTTAAGAAAATAACCGAACATTTTCGTTATTTTCCTCGTATTTTACATATAATAAACGGAAAGAGGAGATGCGGAAGAAAGCGCATGCGGTTGATGAAGGAGTCGGTCTCGCACACTACCTTAACATTATCCCACAGTCCTTGCGAGCGGTTTACATTCGACACTCCGGAGGTATCAAAATCGGCAACGGCGACATCTACATAACTGAATGTCTTGCCTGCAAGAAACATCTCCTTGGCTTGCTTGAAGTCGGCTGAGAAGCGATGACTGACATCGAAAGGCATTTCCAACAGACACTCCCGACGTGTGAAAGCCGCCTGATGACAGTAATACATCTTATGGCAGTTGCGTGGTGAGAGCGAGCGCTTGCGCATGCCGTTCTTCATTATGTCGCCATAGATGACATCTGCCTCCGCAGCCTCGGCAAACACACGGCTGACGGTGTCGCTGCCTACAAACGTATCGCCGGCATTCATGAATATGACATACTCGCCCGTTGACATCTTCACGCCTTTGTTCATGGCGTCGTATATGCCTCGGTCTTTCTCGCTGACCCAACGGTCGAGACGCCCGTGATACTGCGCAAGCATCGACGGAGTAGCGTCTGACGATGCCCCGTCAACGATGATGTACTCAATATTAGCATAGTCTTGTGCCTCAACGCTCCGCATGGTCTTCGACAGTGCATCAAGCGCATTGTATGTTACCGTGACAACTGTCACGCGTGGTTGGTGTTTCATCTGTTTACTGCCTTTAGATATTTGTCGAGCACAAGGAGTGATATGATATGTTCGCGTTTTCTGTTGCGAAACTGACTGACGTAACGATTGGCGTTTTCGATAATCGCCTGCGCCTCCGACGGATGATTGATATAGTAATTCAGTTTCTCCTCAAGGTCGGAATAGTCGTCTGCAATCTCGATGTAGTGATAGTCTGCCCTAAGCCGCCCTTCCATGAACCATGTTTCAAATCGCGGTCTCGGCATAACGGCTATCGACGACGACGACATCACCCACTTAAGGTTACTTGCCACATCGTTACCCTCGAGTGCCATGATGAACTTATACTTCAGATGCGCATCAATGCTGATCTTCGGCTTTCGCCACTCCTCACGGACGCATCTTCCCGATTGTTCTATCTCTCCTGCATCACAGAAAGGCGCATCGAAGAACTTCTGCATGAAGTCATAACGGTTTTTTTTGTACTCCATGCCCTCGCACTGGCTTATTGCGCCGCGGAAAATCACTTTGTCATGCTTCTCCGTCCACGGCGTGCTGTCGTCGACAAACATGAAATGGCGCACCTTATCCATATTCATCAGAGTGGCATTCCGCGTGTCATCCACTATCGGGCGGCTCTTTACGACAGCCGGTTTAGAGGGCATATAATTGACATCGCCAGGACAAATCAAGTAATGCAGATGCTTCGCAAACGAACGGGCAAAGGTGAAGAAGTCAAGGAAATAGACCTTTGGCTTAATCACTCGCTGTTCGCCGATGGTTGGAGTATCAGCAGCAAATGCTTCTTTCTCCTCATTGCCAAGCGACGGCAACGAACAGTAGTAATCCACCCGTTCGCATATATAGTCGTAGTCGTCGCGCCGTTCCACATCACGCAACAAATGCCTGCGCCACAGGCTAAGGATGAAACGCGGCATAGCAAGCACTATATAGCTCGTCAGGTAATAACGTATCCTGGAATTCTTTTTATTCTTCGCCATCTATATCTTATTTGCTTTGAAGAAGTCGTCACGTCCTCTCTTCCATCTGTTATGCGTCCAAAGCCAGTATTCCGGCTGTCGGCGTATGGTCTGTTCCAATGCTCTGGCATAGCGTTCGGTGACTTCCCCTTCAGGCAGTTCCTTCACGTTGTCTGCCAGCAGCGACAGACGACATTGATAATATCCGCGTCTGACCACACGTATATCTACATATACCGGCTCGAGATAGAGCTTCCTTACTAATCGCTCCGTGCCGTTTATGAACGGTGTGTCCTGATGAAGGAATGTCGTCCAGTAAGGCGATGAGTAAATGACCGGTGCCTGATCGCTTATGAATCCTGTCACCGAGAGTCGTCCGTTCTGTTTTTCCCTTATGATGGCACGCATGATTTCAGCCATCGGAACATTCGTTGTGTCCATCTTCGAGCGCAGGCGGAGCATAAGCTTGTCCATGACCTTCGACTCAAGAACATGATATACCTGACAACCAAAAATATCAAAATGCAACGCCAGCCCGATGCTCGTCACCCATTCCCAGTTACAATAATGCCCCAGATAAAGCGCCACACCATGACCGTTTTCAATAGCTGTTTTTATTATATCAATGCCTTCAAACTGCATGTGCTCCTGCATTGAGCGACGACTTATCGAGGCTGTCTTTATCGTTTCCACTACAGAGTCGCATAAGAAATGATAGAAGCGCTTCCTTATGTCGTTTATCTCCTCCGGGCTTTTCTCCGGAAAGGAGTTCATGAGGTTCTTGTTCACCACATCCTTTCTGTAGCCCACTGACATTACAATGACATAAAGCATATCGGACAAGAGATACAACAGTCGGAAAGGCAAGAGGGATATGCAGTATACGACGGCATAGAGAAAGTGATACAACACCTTCTCGCCAATATTCAATGTATAGTTTGCCGTCCATGTCTTCTCCATAGTCTTTTCTTTTATTTAATGATCAGTTGGTTGTCGTGCATTCTTTTCATGTACGACTGTATGATAGCCTTGAGCTCCTTCTCCATACTCTTCACCTCTGCCTTCGGTGCAGAGCTTATGATATTATGTTTCTGAAGCGGGTCATTACGGAAGTTATATGATGCCTTGATTGCCTCGCCGTCGTATTGCATGAAGTACTCGCCCTTCACATACTGATAGACGCCGTTGTTGTAGTTCACCGCCCATGAGTCGTCGGCTGAACCGTCTAAGAGGTTCTCGCCAAAGGCGATGTATGGTCGTGGGTAGCCTATGTATGACAACAGGGTAGGCATTATGTCTATCTGCTGCGCTATATGGTGGCTTCTGCCCGGAGCGATGTCGCCTGAAGGGTCGTAGATTATTATCGGCGCGGAGTAGACACCAAGGTCGGTCCGATACACGTCGTGGTCGCTGATGTTAGTGTGGTCGCTGGTCATGACGAAGATAGTGTTCTTATACCACGGCTGTCTTTCTGCCGTGCGGAAGAATTCTCCGAGCGCCTTGTCGGTGTAGCGTATGCATTTATGTATAGGATTGCTGTCGACATCCTTAAACTCTGCTCGGTATTTCTCGGGGACATTAAACGGATGATGGCTCGATGCTGTGAACACCACACTGACAAACGGCTCGCGGAAACCGCTCATCGTCTTGGCGAAAAACTGCAGGAACGGCTCGTCCCATATAGCCCATGAACCATCGAAATCGTCCTTTCCACCAAAGCGTTTATCGCTCTCATACTCGTCTTTGCCATAGTATTCCTTGAAACCGGTGGCTTTTGCAAATGCCTCAAAGCCCATACTGCCGTTCGGCGCACCGTGAAAGAAGGCGGAGTGATAGCCTTCCTTGCCCAACTCGCCGGCGATTCCACTGACATCGTTCATCGACGACGATGTGAGGAAGAACGGTTCTACGAACATTGGTATTGAGGAAAGAATCGATGGCATGCCGTCAATTGACTTTCGTCCGTTGGCAAAGGAATAATCGAAGGTAAGGCTTCTCTCAACAAGGGAGTCTATATTCGGGGTGAAGCCACGATAATTGCCGTCGTCAAGGTCTTTGTTCATCGCGCCGATATACTCTCGTCCGAAACTCTCGACGATGAGGATTACGATGTTCTTTCGGCGAAAATCGGTCTTAACCGGAATCTTCACCGGCGAATAGATGCTGTTGAGCTCCTTCTCTGAAAAATAGCCCGGGTCAACGAATGACTTCTTCGATATGGTACGCAACATCGAGAACGGAGTGTTAAGAATAAGGGCAGCATTGGCAGGAGTGCTAACATATTGATTGGCATTGCTTATGGTTATAGGGCGTATTCCATGCCCCAGACCGCCACGCATACCACCTACGCAAAGCGGTACGAACAGCAATAGGACTATAACCCGGGCAGAATAATACACTAAGGTTGTCGTCTTAGATGTGACTTGACGTTGCTTGTATGAGGTGTATACGTATGCTTTTGCAAGAACCATCGTAATGGCTATTCCAAGCAATAGTAAATACCAGTGATTGACAACCTCGGTAAGGAATATTCCAAAGAGATTGTTCTCATTGCCAAACTCCTGAAACACGGAACTTGTGGTGCGTCTTCCTGTAAAACGGAAGTATGCTCCGTCGGCAAGATTCATGTAGACGCAGATACTGTTTACTGCCACGAACACCCAACGTGCTATCCTTTCGATATACTTATTAAAGAATCTGTCGGTGAAAGGCAGGAGCATCAGAAGGGCATAAAGCGCATTGGTGTAGAGTATCGCCGATGTGTCGAAGACGAGCGAACCTTTGAACATCTGCTGCCATGTCACCCCATCGCCCGTGAGCGAGAAGGCATCGGAGTTCTCAAGATAGTAAGCCACACGACATACGGCGTACATGACATATACCAATATCATGTTGAGCGCGAAGGAAAGAGGCGCAAAGGGGGTTGTTATTCTATGTTTTTTCATTATCTTGAGGCAATGTCATCATATAGTTTCTGCAGATATGCACGTGCCTTATCGCGGTTGGCGCCACGCTTCTTTCCGATGTCGAAAAGCACGCGTCCCGACTTGTTGTCAATCATCGTTGAGTTCTCAGTGTCGGTCATTCCTACAGCGTCAGGATAGGTGTAGAACGCGAAATGCGGTGCAGCGCTGTCGAACATATCCTTTGAGAAGGTGAACTCATCATGTCTTATGCCCAGCATGGCGAGCATCGTAGCTGCAATGTCCTGCTGCGAGCCGTACGTTGCAATGTGCTGACGTTCCTTCACTAATCCGCCGGTCATTATAAGTGGTATCTGATAACGTTCGGAGGTATAGTTGTCTATATCGACAGGATAGCATCCAAGGTGGTCGGGGACAATCACCAACAATGTGTTCTTCCAGTCGTCGCGCTTCTTCATAGCATCGACAAAACGCCCGAGTTCACGGTCGGTATACTGGAATGCGTTCAGCTGCTTGTTGTCGTGATTATGATAAGGCACATCAAACGGCTCATGACTGCTCAGCGTCTGAACGACCGTAAAGGTTTTATTTTCTGCCGTGCGTGTCTCTGACATCACAGAGAGGGCGCGCCGGAAAACGATAGAATCGTTGGCACCCCACTTCGAGGTGAGCTCTTCTTTCTTGAACTCGCCTGAGCCGATGAGTGTCTCGAAGCCTGTTGCAAGCAGATAGGAGCGCATATTGGTGAAGTTGGCGTCGCCTCCATAGATGTAATGCGTATTGAATCCGTCGGCGCCGAGTGAACGTGCTATAGAATAAAGGTTGTTCGTCAGGCGCGGATATTTCATGAGACTCATCGTCGGCTGCGCCGGATACCCACTTAGTATAGCCACCAGTCCGCGGTCGGTACGGAAGCTGTTAGCATAGAAATTCGTGAAATACAGTCCTTCGCCGGTGAGTTTGTCGAGGTTGGGGGTTATGCCTTTCACATGTCCTGTCTCGCCCATTATATACTTCGAGAAACTCTCCAGCACCACGAAGACGATATGCGTGCCAGGTTTATTGGCAATGCTGTAAGCTTCACGATAGTCTTTGCGCATCTTGGTATAGGTCATCTGGACAAAGAGTCTCGTGGCTTCTTCGTTGCTCATGAAACGGTATTGTGATGCAAAGTCATTCTCGTGGGCTGCCGACTCCATGAAACTGAACACGGGATTCACCGCCGAATGATTCAGTATTACATTCTCTGAAAAATATACTGACCCCACGTTGTTGGTCGACTCGCTCACTCCTCCACGTATGAAAAGAAACAGCACAGCGCCCCAGACGAGTATGCCAAGGGTTGTAAGGCTCTTTGCCGAACGGCTTGCCCTGATGCTCTTACGTGGCAGAAACCGTGCCATGGTGAAGAAACGGTATAGCGCCGCCCCGATGAGTAACAAACTTCCAAAACCTACTGCCAACTGCCATATCTCGGCACTTGCAAGGGCGTCCTTTGGCGAAGAGATGAAATATGTCAGTGCAGTAGTATCCAATGGGAATCCCCAGTACTTATATAGCATGATGTTTGCCACGAGAGCAATGGTGAGAAGCACTGATATGACAGCGATGTAAACCTTCCACGTCCACTGTATTAGGGTATTCTTCTTTCTGCCTATCATCCATGTGCTGACAATAACAAGCAGCAACGGTATGACGGAGAAATAGCCCGCTACAGCCGTATCAAGCCGTAAGCCATGATAGAGACTTCCCCAGAACGATGTCTCTCCACCGGTGGCGATGTGGCTACGGTATATGACATAGAAAAGCACGCGTCCTGCCGCTCCTGCAGTAGTGAAGAGCAGAAACATCTTTATCATCAACGACAGACGATTGAAAAACAGTCGTATAGAACTTTCCTTCATTTATCTTATTGTTTTCTTATACACTTCCATCAGTTGTCCGGCAAGCACTTTCGGGTGGAAAGTCTGCATGGCATAGTCGAAACTCTGCTGCCGAATGTCATTGCGCAGCTGTTCGTCGATAAGCATCCTGTGCATCTTGGCTGCAATGTCTTCCACACTCGCCGGGTCTGCCTTAATCGAGTAGGGACCTCCTGCTTCGGGCAGTGACGACACATTGCTCGTCAATACCGGACAGCCTGACAGCATTGCCTCGACCACAGGCAAGCCGAAACCTTCGTAAAAGGACGGATATACGAATATCGTAGCACCATGATAGAGTTTCTGCAATTCACGTTGGTTATTCAGCGGCGCATGAAATATGACGAAATCATTAAGGTCGTTCTCGATGACGAAACGCTCGACAGCTGCTTTGTACTCCCCTCCTTCGCCCACAACGACCAGCGGAAGGATCAGATCTCTCGGCAGAATATTCATTGCTTTGACAACGCTCAAGAGGTTCTTCCTTGAGTTTACGCTGCCCACATAGAGCATATATGTCTGAGCGCCCGACTTCCTTATCGGCAGTTTCGGCATCTCGTAATATATAGGACTGACAGGCTGATATACTACATCAATCTTTTCTTCCGCAACATTATAAAACCGCATTATGTCGCGCTTCGTGCATTCTGATATTGCAATCACGCGGTCGGCATTCTTGCAGGCATAGCGCCACTTCATATCGTAAATCTTTATATCCTGCCAATGATACATATCGGGGAATGTACGGAAAGCAACGTCATGAATGGTGACTACCGAAGGGACTGTCAGTCCTAAGGGAATCTCATTTGAAAGACCATGAAACAGTTCCACTCCCTCGCGGCTTGCTTCGTGTCCCATGCATAGCGTCCGCCACGCACTTCCCTTGACTGCACCTTTCGGCATAATCGTGGAGCAGTGATCTTTATTCAGATACGTGGTCACCACAGGGTCGTCCTTAATCTGAGGTGTGTAGAGAATATACTCGTTATCCGGAAAATAACGTGTCAGAATATCAATGGTCGTACGGCTGTGATTGCCCAAACCCGTGAAATTATTATATAGTCGTTTAGCGTCAAAACCTATCTTCATAGCCGGAGAAAATTACTTGCAGCCTACAAAAATATACAAAAACTCCGACATTCCCAAATAATGCAGTAAAACTTTGACCTATTTGGGATTAAGTATGTTATATGAAAAAAATACATATAAATCATATATAAAGAGGTAATAAATAGTTAATTTGTATATATAATAATAGAATAAATACTATCTTTGCATAATATTAAAAACAAACTCAATGATACGTTATTTTGGATTATTATTGTTCATGGCGATTGCCATGCCGCTTTCCGCACAAGAAAAAGACAAAAAAGAAAAGACAGTACAAGCTCACGGACAAGTCCTTGATGCTAAGACAAAAGAAGGACCTGACAGTGTTTTCATCACTCTGATGCGGTCCGACAGCACCGTGGTTGACACCTGTCATACACGGAAATTTGCTCTTGAGGGCTTTTTCACACGTCCCGTAACTTTCTACTCCATAGATATTCCTGCAAAGGCTGACACCTATATAATAAAAGGTGAGCATCCGGGTTATCACACCGGATTCACAACGCTTAAGATAAAATCAATTGGCAGAAACCGTGAATTCGAGATTCCCACCCTCTACCTTCGACCATTAAGCCGTATGGAGACCGACACCCTCAGTCTCGACGAGGTGGTGGTGAAAGCCACACGAATAAAGATGGTTATGCGCGGCGACACCATAGTATATAATGCCGATGCCTTCAATCTCGGCGAAGGCAGCATGCTCGACGCCCTCGTGCGCCAGCTGCCGGGAGCTGAACTCAATAGCGACGGAGAGATAAAAGTGAACGGAGAGAAGGTGGATGAGCTAACGCTCAACGGAAGAGACTTCTTCAAAGGCAACAATAAGATTATGCTCGAAAACCTGCCTTCCTTCACTGTGAAGAACATCGAGGTGTTTCATAAAACATCCGAAAAGAGCAAATGGGCAGGAAAACAACTCGACAAGAAGCTATTCACAATGGACGTTGTACTGAAACGACAGTATAACACCGGTATTCTCGGCAACGTCGAGGCGGGCGCAGGAACTGACGAACGTTACCTCGGGCGCTTGTTTGCAATGCGATATACCGACTGCTCGCGACTGTCTGTGTTTGCCAACACCAACAACGTCAACGAGGAACGGAAACCAGGACAGAACGGCGACTGGGACCCTACGAAGGTTACTAACGGACAGAAAAAAACGAATATGGTGGGTGCAGACATCCTTATCGACGAAAAGGAACACCGATGGAGAGAACAAGGTTCAGTCACATTCCAGTGGGATAAGACCATCAACAATAATTATTCCAACTCCGAGAGTTTCCTACAGACGGGAAATACATTCAGTAGAAACATGGCGGAAAATACAAGCCACAACAAAAGACTTAACGTGGAAAACAATTTCATGCTGATGAAACCGATATGGATGACAAGCTATGTAAATGCGTCATACACCTCATACGACAACACCATTTTCTCTCGAAGTGCCTATGCCGACCGTAGCATGAACCAATGGGGCAACGTACAGAGTTCGCTTGACTCTATATTTGCAGCAACACTGAAACCCGAACTGCAGCAGATTCTTATAAACCGCTCGCAGAACAATGCACTCAACGACGGGCATTCATTCAATATCAACAACTATAACGGCGCATCAATAAAACTACCTAACGGCGATATGATTGACATATCGCTCACTGCAGGCTACAATAATAGAAAAAGCAATAACTACAGCCAGCAGAAAGTAGACTATTTCCGTAAGACAGGACAGGACATCAATCTGAACAAATACAACCGCGCACCGTCACATAAATATAACTATGACGTAGCTGCCGGATATTATATCCCCTTATCAGAAACATACTCATTCATGCCACAACTTGAGTACGCACAGGAATATTCACGCAACAACAGAGAGTACTACCTCACCGAGAAGTTCGGACTTCTACCCTCAAACCGCAGTGAACAATTGGCAATGCTCGACCTCAACAATACCTACGAGACCGGCGAGATGAAGCGAGCTACATCGCTTAATATCATACAAAGAATAAACTATAGTAAAGACAGTATGTACGTATGGGCGGATCTTCATTTGCCGCTGAAGTATAATCATGAGAACTTCGACTACTACAGTCCGAAACTCAACGATAGAAAAAACAGGAAATACTTCAGTTTAGAGCCAAGATATTTTTTAATGGCAAACTTCGGGAAATATAATGTAATGCTCCGCTCTGAAGGACAGCTGAACATTAGCCAGCCGTCTATGCTAAGCATGATTAACCGCAAAAACGATGAAAACCCGCTTATGGTTCAATTAGGAAATCCAAATCTTAAGAGCACCATATCGGAAAGAGTGTCGGTAAGCGCCACAAAGCAATGGAGAAAAGAGAAAATTGACGCATCAGACGATTTGTCAATAACATGGAACGCGTCGCAACGTGCTGTAGCGCAAGGCTTCACCGTCGACATGAACACCGGCGTATATACCATAAAACCAGTGAATGTGGACGGCAACTGGAGCATCGACATCAACAACAACAACAATATCAACTTCGGCAAAGACAAGGTATGGAATCTCACAAACAACCTCGGCTACAACTTCAACAACAACGTCGACATGGCGGCAACGGCAGGCTCACAGCAGTCGGGCATCAGCAAGGTGCGCACGAACACTTACACCGAGACCTTAAGCTTCGGCTATAGAAAAGGCGACCTCAGCCTCGGAGTGAATGGAAACATAACCTATCGCCACAGCACATCCGACAACAAAACATTCCAAACCGTCAACGCCACCAACTTCGCTTACGGATTCAACGGCTCATATCTCATACCGTGGATGAAACTCACCGTAGCAACCGACATCAAGATGTTCTCACGCCGTGGCTATGCAGCGGCAGACTTCAACACCAACGACCTCGTATGGAACGCCTCAATATCAAAGCCATTGATAAAAGGAAAACTCGTGGCACGACTCGAAGCCTTCGACATACTGCATCAGTTGACCAATACCAACATCGTCATAAACGCACAGGGACGCACCGAGACATTCACCAACACCATACCTCGGTATGCAATGCTACACCTGCAATGGAACTTCAATAAAATGCCAAAGGCAAAGATGAAAAATCCATAACGATACAGTGATTTGTACACTTTGTCGCACAAAAGAAATCAATCCGCAAGACCTCTGTAACAATCTCATTGTCAGTCGTTTGGAAAACACCCTATTTTGGTCGACCAAAATACCCTATATTGCAACACCAAAACACCCTGTATTGCACGACCAATATAGGGTGTTTTGCTTTCGCATTCCA
>CAJPPF010000051.1 GCA_905372445.1 uncultured Prevotella sp.
CGCTCTACGTTCCCGCCTCGCTCCACATCGAGGCCGACGTGAGCCGCCACTTCACCGTCGGACTGAAAGGCGAGGCGGACTGGCTTCTCAATCGCAAGGACATCGCCCCGAAGAACCTCATCTTCGCCCTCGCCACCGTGCGCTACAACTTCGTGCCGAGCCGTGCCCGGGTGCAGCGTGCCTACTACGAGGGAGAAATCTCCTCGCTGGGCGACCGTGTGAACGCCCTGCAGCGCGAGGCTGCCGAGACCAAGGCACAGGCCGACAAGGCAGAGAGCGCACGCCGACAGGCGGAGCAGCAGAACGCCGACCTCCAGCGCCGACTCTCCGACTGCGAGAACGCCAAGCCTACGGCAACCTCTGCCGTGCAGCCCTCGCACTTCGTGCAGTTCGACCACAACAGCTCCTACATGAGCCGTACCGAGGTCGACCGCCTGAAAGCCTTCGTCCAAAGCGTGCGTGGCAGTAAGCTCGCCCTCGTGGCAGAGGCCAGCACGCCGGGTGCGGACGACTACAACGTGCAGCTCTCCGAGCGTCGCCTCCGCCGTGTGGTGGAAGCCCTCGTCAAGGAAGGGCTCGCCCCCGAAGACCTGCATCCCACGACAGCCATCGGCGAGCAGAACGGCAAGCCATCGGCAGAAGGTCGCAGGGTAACGATAACCGTAGAACAAAGCAAGTAAAAACATTTAAATTCAACGTAATAATGAAACGTATTAAATTCATCCTGTTCGCCATCGCGATGCTGTTGGCAACACCTGCGTTCTTCACCTCGTGTCAGGAAGACGCACCCGAGATCAACTACACGATGAACGTGTCGGTCATCAACGACTTCACCAAGGTGGTGGAGGCTATCAACAACGGCTTCCTGAAAAACGAGGAAGCCATCAAGAAGCTCACCGAGGCCATCGACAAGATGAACGCCGACCAGCAGACCAAGCTGCAGGCCATCATCGACGTGCTCACCTCCGTGAACGCCACGCTCGAGACCAAGCTCGCAGCCATCGAGGCAGCGATGAAGGCGCAGACCCTCACCCTCGAGAGCAAGCTCACCCTCCTGGAGACCGCCATCAAGAACCAGACCCTCAAGCAGGAGGAGATGGCAGGCAAGCTCATCACCGCCATCGAAAACCTGCAAGGCGATATGCAGGAGAAGATAGCAGCCATCACCGAGGCCATCAACAGCGTGAACACTACGCTCCAGAGCAAGCTCGCCCTCATCGAGGCGGCCATCAAGGCGCAGACCCTCTCGCTCGAGGCAAAGCTCGGCGCCATCGAAGCCGCCATCAAGGCGCTGCCCGACTACAGCTCACAGCTTGCAGCCATCAAGACGGCCATCGAGAACCTGCCCGACAACGGCGAGAAGCTCGCCGCCATCGAAGCCGCCATCAAGGCGTTGCCGAACTACAGCGACAAGTTCGACGCCGTGGTTGCCGCCCTCAATGCGATGAAGGCCCAGATTGAGGCGCTCGGCACGGGGCAGGCCGACATCGTTACGGCGATCAACAACACGACAGCTGCCATCAACTCCCTGATTGCAGCCGTGAACAGCGGCAACACCAGCGCAGCCGCAGCCCTTGCACAGATTATCCAGAAGCTCGAAGAACTGAAGGAGAAGATTGGCAACGGCGGCGTCACACCACCGACACCGCAGCCTACGATGGAATATGTAAACCTCGGTTTGTACAGCGGTCTGAAGTGGGCGAAGTGCAACCTCGGCGCATCGAAGCCGAGCGACTACGGCGACTACTACGCCTGGGGAGAGACAACGCCCAAGACCGACTGCTCCTGGGCAACCTACAAGTGGGGGACGGAAAGCAACATTACCAAGTACAACACTACCGACGGCAAGACCGTCCTCGATCCGGAAGACGACGCCGCCACCGCCACGCTCGGCTCGCACTGGCGCATGCCAACCAAAGACGAAATGTATGAACTGCTCGACAACTGCACCTGGACCTGGACGACGCAGGACGGCAAGAACGGCTACGAAGTGAAGAGTAAAACGAATGGCAACGCCATCTTCCTGCCTGCCGCCGGCTTCCGCGAAGGTTCCGAGTTCGATAGTGCTGGCAGCCTAGGCATTTACTGGTCGAGTTCGCTCAACGAGTTGAACAGCCACAGCGCTTCCCCCATTAAATTCGATTCAGGCGAGAAAGGCTGGTACTACTTCGGACGCTACCGCTACTACGGGTACCCGATTCGTCCCGTCCATCCATAAGTTTGCCTTGCCCCTATGGGCATAGTGCAATAAGTTGATAATAAAAACCTCTCCCTCCCGCCCACAGAACAGCGGGAGGAGAGATATAAACAATAACTAAATGTTTCACTATTAAAATTAAAAGCAATGGAAACAAAAAACAGCAAGAGACGACCGAAGCTTATGGTTGTCAACAAAAAAGCGGTAGCGAACATCGGAATGGACACCGTCCGTAATTTCTCACGCTACAACAGGATTACGAAGGATGCCATCGGCAAGCGTATCATCGAGATGGCAGGAAAAGTCGGCCACCTTGGTCCCGACGGGGTATATGCTTTCGACCCTGAGCATGTCTGCGGTTCAGTGCCGATTAGCGTGCGGTTGCGCGAGAAATTCAGGCGCATCATCATTATTTTCGTCGGTGGTGGAATTATCATCATAGAAATCTCCGATCCGTTCCCCCCGGGGCCGAATCCCGTTGCGTCCCTGGCAGGAATGAACGATCTGAAATTCACCCACAGCGTAAAGAACGGAGACATGCGGACCATCCACATGGAGAGAGGCGGCAAGATGATAGGGAAAATCGAAATCATTGCCGACAAGCCCAAGGTTGGAGATATTCATCGGCGATAGGCTGACTATAAAGACCTCTCCTCCTGTCCACAGAGCGGTGGGAGGGGAGATAAGAAGACTAACTCTAAGAAAACTATGCATAGCTGCAAACGCCCAGGTCCTCGACACGGCGTTGCTCTGAAAGGAGATTCAGCAGGGGGGCACTTTATTACATGGTAAAAATAAATCGAATCACCGTATTATCGACCGCCATGGTGCTGGCCCTTGCTTTGGCCACACCTGCCCGGGCTCAGTTTGGCGGCATTCTGAAGAAAGCCAAAAACGCAGTGAAAGAGAAAGCGAAGGAAAAGGTTGAGGAAACCAAAGAAAAGGTAGTGAATAAGGCTGCTAATGCTATTGACAACATTGCAGAAAAAGACAAGGACAAGGCTGCAGACAAGGCTGCAGACAAGACTGCGGATAAAACAGCAGGCAACACGGAGGAGTCTGTAGATACGTATTTCTTCATCAACGGCAGCAACCTGAGCAAGAGCGGCATGTACAACAAGCTCATCAACCTTTACAAGCAGAACTTCGAGCCCTCGAAAGAGGCACTGGGCCACGAGCCGTTTGCCAACAACGAGAGCGTGCCGAGCGGTTACTCGAAGTCGTACAAGCAGATGTACGCCGCCTACGAGCACCTCGACCCGAAGCTCTTCCCGTTGCAGCCCTACTACAAGTATCCCGCCTTCTACGCCCTTGGGAAAGACCGGCTTTTTACCCCGCTTGCCTACTATCTCGATATGATCAAGATGTTTCTCACTGCCCCGATGGGCTATGAGGGCTATGAGAAACTGGGCATTGTGGGCTACAACGCAACGAAGAACCCGGAACTCGTTTCTGCCGACGGACAGAAACTGGCCATGCAGGTAGATGAACTGTTCCGCTATCCCATGGCGGCACGCTTCTTTGCCGACCCCAATTGCAAGTCATCGGTATGGGCACTGGGCATGCTCCTTGCCTACGAAAGCACCCGCGTAACGGCGGTGAGGGAGTATGCGGTAAGCGGCAATACCGGAGTGGCTGACGCGAAGGCAGGCCTGATGTTCCCCTATGCCGCCGGGGTGTCGCCGTACGACCGCGAGGTGCTGATGCGGGATGTGGCGTGCGTGGCGGTCGATATTAACCTCATCGCCACGACAGTGAACGATTTCTATGAAATGGTTGAAACCTCGAAAGAGCCGCATCTGAAGGTGCTGTATATGCTTGCCGGCAACGAGATGTACAAGCATGTGCTGACACAGCACAAGGACTACGAAAAGAACAAGGGCAAGTTCAACAGCCAGCTGATGGCTTACACCCGCTACAACAACACGCCCGAATACGCAGAGATAGTCAATGCGGCAGTGGTGACGCCCGAGCCCCCGACAATGGATCTGAAGCCCGGCGCAATGGACAAGCAGCTCAATGCACAGGTGCTGAGCATAGCCAGGCAGAAGGTGCCGGGCGCACTCCGCGTGGTGGTCATCAACGAAGCGTGGAAGGTTCACTACAACGGTAGTGTGCCGACCGATCGCGCCGTACGGGCATGGGTGGTTTACCGCAACAAGAAGGGCAAGCTCGAAGCCCATGACTACAGCTTTTGCCAGGACTATCAGGGTGGCGGAAAGTATGGAGCGATGCGCTATAAGGGCGTGGGGTTGCAGACGGTATATGTAAAACAGTGACGAAGCCGAAATAGCATCAGCCATCGAGGGGGCGGAAACGCAACAAACAAAGCAACGCCTTCGGTACCTCACTCGTGGGGTGCGACGATACCCCACGGGTGGGGTGCAAAAGGCACGATTGCAGAACAAAAACGATAAATCAATTAACAGAAAACAGCAATGATAGAATATTAACTCACAATATTATGGAACGACTGACGCAATCACCCAAATTGGAGATGATCCTCTCCGCACAATCCCCCGACGAGATATGCCGTGCCGCCGAGGACTTCCGCACGGAAATCCTTGCCATGAACGAAACGGAGACCTCCCTGACAGCAACGTACCGCACACTGCGCTACACCGCCTGCCATCTACTTGCCATGAACAGAACTTGTCGGAAGGGCAGCATGGCAGAAAAAAACTGAAAGAACTTTCGGACATCGTCGCCATCGAGCTGGAACTCCTCGACATGCGTATCAAAGGGCTGCTGCCGGTTTCGCAAGCCGCACCTGTTACCACACCAGCCCGGGAACTCCGCTGGACGGGCAAGGCAACAGACTTGGTGGAACTGCTCTACGCCCTTGATACCGGCTCAGCGGAAGATTAGTGTGGACAAATATTTTTTTTCCAAATGCCATGCGAACCATAGACTGCTTTCACGTACAGAAACTCGCCAACGACGCATTGCAGGAAATGCGCATATCACATCGTTGGGACGCTATTCAGACCGATACCGATGCAATGGAGGAAGCAAAGTGCTTGGGGCTAGCATACACGCCAATTGTGCTTAACAATGGTGATACGCCAAAACAATTGTTGGCACGTAGTCGATACCTGCTGTTCAAGTCAGCAGATAAGTGGACAGAAAGCCAAAAACAAAGAGCAGAAATTCTATTTGAACAATACCACGATATTAGGGAAGCATATTCGCTTGCACACTCACTAGGAATAATATTCTCAAAGAACACCATTAAGGATGCAGCAAGACTATCATTGGCGCGATGGTACAATAAAGTTGGTGAGTCAGGATTCAAGAGTTTCAATGTTATTGCAGCAACATTATACGAGCATTACGATGTGGTGCTCAACTTCTTTGTAAACAGATCAACAAACGCATTCGCAGAATCCTTCAATGCAAAGATAAAGGCTTTTAGGGCAGCAGTAAGAGGAGTTGTGGATATAAAGTTCTTCATGTTTAGGCTTTCAAAGATTTACGCATAGCCCACACTAATCTTCCGCTGAGCCAGGATAAACCGCCAAATGGAGTTATTTCTTTATTTACAAACTTTATATCATAGTTACGCAGCATAATGGCAGAACTTTTGCGTGGTAAAGTCAGTAAATTATTGATAAACAAGAGTATACAAACAAAAGTTTCTAATGACGGTCATTAGAAAGCAAGATTGAGAAATCTCTAATGACAGATTTGAGGTTATTGCTTAGATAGAGCACTCCAGATATAGATGCTTCGACAATTTCATCGTCAACATATTATGAGCCATCGCCGTCTATTGCATGTTTACAAAGAAGCCGTGTATCAATGTCAGAAGGACATTAGACACACAGCTCGGTTTTTCTTGATTTCGTCGAACTCACGTTATTTACATGTCGCGGAACTGAGTTCTTGTTATACGAAACTGGTCGCTTACCGTATTTGAGCGACTGTGGGCTATAGGATTGTAATAGACCTTGAGCACAACAGTGTCTTTCAGAAAGTCAATGCCGCCGACCTCTATCTTTATAACATCGAGCCCGGTGCGGTTCACGACGTCTTCTACAAGCTCCGCGTAACGCTCAGGCTTAGTCAGTTCCACACGGTCATACTGTATGAGCTTTGCCGACTTTACTTTCAGGAACTTCTCACAAATCCATGTGATGAGGATTATTATGCAGTCGGTCAGTATAAGTTCGATGATACGCTCCAGGTCGAATCCTTCCTTATCGCCGGAGATGGCACTGATGACAGAGAGGGATATGATCAGGAAGAGGTAGGTCATCTCTCTTACAGGCATGGCGTCAGTGCGGAATCGCATGATTGAGAAAATGCCAAACAGTCCGATACCAATGCCCATCGTTGCCTTTGCCTTCATCGACATCATGAAGAACATGAGAAAGAACACCGCTACACTGGTCAGCATATATGTGAAATAGAAGTCACGACGCTTGCTCTTAGGGAAGTAGAGACGGTCGATAAGAATAAAATTCACTACCATACAGATAATGAATCGTACTAACATCTGAATAAAATCATGGGAAATGATAGACATATTTTTATGGAGTTATTGTTATTATTATGTATTAATTGTCAGTAATTATAAGCATTAGTAAGTGTCCGTTCCGGAGTTGTCGGTCGCTGACAGTCCTTGCTGAATACTTGCAATTTTCCGCATACGCATCTTAAAACGATTCTGAGGAATGTCGGCATTGGTGAAGACTGTCCCAATGCAATACTTGGAGAATCCTGACCTCTTTATTCTCAACTGCCGCAGCAAAGGTAGAATCGGCGATGTCAGCAGTCTGTCACGCTTCAGCTCAATGATGACTACATTATCCAGCATGACCACTTTGTCGGTGACGAGGTTATGAAATCTTACATCCATATCGATGGTAAGCCTCTCAGTCTTGCCTTTATTTACAAGCGTGATGCGACGAAAACGATTCTCTATACATTCTGTCAGCGATGCTGCATCATAGAAAAGATGCTCTTGAAGAAACGGTGTATACTCCGCCATGCCTTCATCCTGACCATCGAAACACACGTCATAACGTGGATTGTCGGGGTCGAAGCCTGACATAGGCATGCGTTTCTTCTTTGTTCGGGAGTGGTTGTTCTTTGTCTTTACCTCAAGGAAACTGAGTTTCGAGTCGACATAACTGCGAATACGCAACTTCTGGCGGTTGGTGTGTCCACAGTGATGAACCCGAAACATATCGTACCGGGGCGTATCAAAATAAACCGTGTAATACTCCGCTATCCTCAGTCCGTCAATCTCCTGAACAAAATACTGCTCCCTTGCAAGGGCAAGCAACTCAAGCAATTTCGTCTTTGAGGTGACGAACTTTGTATCCGTCCGATTCATCAAACGGATGTTCTTCATCTCTGCCAATGAAATTGTATTGTATTGAATCAGTAATTCGTTAATCTTCATTTTATGTCTGCAAAGGTACTCAAATTGTTTCAGAATCACAAACAAAAGGTATGAAAGTTGGAGGCTGGCACCGGTTCTGCGACACACTATACATAAAGCAAAAAAAGCTCTTCTCCATTTTCAGGAGAAAAGCCTTTATATACTAAGGATATGGATTTTACTTTACGTCGCCGACCTTTATCAGATGCTCCGCTATCTGAACGGCATTCAACGCCGCGCCCTTGCGTATCTGATCGCCAGTGAGCCACAGAGTGATGCCATGATCATTGGCAAGGTCCTTACGCACACGACCCACATATATGTCATCTTTGCCTGCTGACTCCAGCGGCATCGGGTAGAGATAGTTCTGTGGATCGTCGACGAGGGTACACCCGTCGGCATTAGCAATAGCCTGACGAACGGCATTTACTTCGAGCGGTTGCTCGGTCTCAATCCATATCGCCTCTGAGTGTGAACGCAACGAAGACACACGGACACATGTGGCAGAGGTGCGTACATCGGAGTGCATTATCTTTCGCGTCTCCTTATACATCTTCATCTCTTCCTTGGTATAGTCCGTCTCGGTCATTACGTCAATCTGCGGAATGACATTATAAGCCAACTGATATGGGAATTTCCTGATAGTCTTCACCTCACCGCCCTCAATAAGTTCCTTGTACTGCTGCTGAAGCTCTGCCATAGCCACGGCTCCTGCACCGGAAGCACTCTGATAGGAAGACACATGAATACGCTTAATGTGGCTCATCTCCTCTATCGGCTTGAGCACGACAACCATCATAATGGTCGTACAGTTCGGATTTGCGATGATGCCACGAGGTCTGTTCAAAGCATCTTCAGCATTAACTTCCGGAACGACAAGAGGCACATCCTCATCCATACGGAATGCGCTCGAATTGTCGATCATCACAGCACCATACTTGGTAATCGTCTCGGCAAAATCACGGGAAGTGCCCCCGCCGGCACTGACAAAGGCGATATCAATATCCTTGAAATCATCGTTGTGCTGAAGGAGTTTCACCTCGTATTCCTTACCTTTAAACGAATACTTGCTGCCGGCACTACGCTCTGAGCCGAACAAGACCAAATCATCCATCGGGAAATCTCTCTCTGCAAGTATTCGCAGGAACTCTTGTCCAACGGCACCACTTGCTCCAACAATAGCTACTTTCATCTTTATATACTGTTAATTGGTTTTATGCTGCAAAGTTAATGCAAAACGCATAAACGAGCAAATAAAAAGAATGCTTTTCTTTCATTTACGAAATAAATTAAGTAACTTTGCATAAAAAAGAAAGAGTAGGATGCAAACTGGCTATCGGCATTAACCTTTTCAACGTTTGGAATTAACATCCTGCTAATTAAATCGTGATATAACCAATTTCATGTCTCACAATGCAGACCATTCACCTGCTCAATAGTCATCCTGTTAAATGATAGGCTTTCCTATAACAAACCCGACCCTTATTTTCCTTGTGGTGATGTTCATCATACTCATAGCCAACATTGCTATGGGTAAACTCCGCATTCCTCATATCATCGGAATGATCCTGGCAGGAGTAATTATCGGTCCGCATGGTTTGGGAATATTAGACAAAGACAGCTCATTCGACATCTTCGGCAAGGTGGGTCTTTACTTTATCATGCTGCTGGCGGGCTTGGAAATGGACATGGAAGACTTCAGACATAACCGAACGAAAGCAGTGACGCACGGATTGCTCGTATTCAGCATTCCAATCATATTAGGCTTTATAATAAATACCGCGGTGCTGAGATACGGATTATTGACATCCATTCTCCTGGCAAGCATGTATGCCTCATACACTCTTATAGCCTATCCTACTATCATGAAATTCGGTCTCTCACAGGAGCGGAGCGTCACCATTGCCGTAGGAGCGACAGCGATAACAGACACCCTCACACTGCTTGTACTTGCCGTCATTGCAGGATTGTTCAAAGGCGAGCTGACAGGTTGGTTCGGAGTAGCGATAATGGTAAAGACAGTGGCGGTGTTTGCCATCATTATATACACCTTCCCACGCATGGCACGCAAATTCTTCAGATACTGCGAAAGCAATGTCATACAGTTTATTTTCGTCGTGTTTCTGACATTTCTCGGAGCGTTGATGATGGAGATAATAGGTCTGGAAGGGCTATTGGGAGCCTTCCTCACGGGCATCGTGCTGAACCGCTACATTCCTCGAGTATCGCTTTTGATGAATAACCTGAAGTTTATGGGCAACGCAATCTTCATTCCCTATTTCCTCATTGGCGTGGGGATGCTGGTAAGTATCAAATCGTTGTTTGCCGGATTTGACACTATCAAAGTGGCACTCGTGATGATAATAATGGCGCTGTCCGCAAAATGGCTGGCTTCGTTGGCTACCCAGAAAATATTTGGAATGACGAGCTTAGAACGCAATATTATCTATGGATTGAGCAACGCACAGGCTGGGGCGACACTTGCCGCGGTGCTCGTGGGTTACAATCTCATAATGCCGAACGGCGAACGCCTACTCAACGACAATGTGCTTAACGGCACTATAATCCTGATTCTCGTCACCTGCATATTCAGCTCGTTCGTCACCGAAAGTGCAGCAAAGGCGATGGTACTGAAGAATCGTGATGCCTTACCACAGAAAGAAACTACCGACGACGAGCATATTCTCATTCCGATGAACTATCCGGAGATAGCCGACCACCTCATGTCAATGGCTGTCATGATGCGCAACAAGAAGCTCAACAGAGGACTTATAGGCATTAATGTGGTATATGAAGACAACGAGACAAACCACAACCTTGAGAAAGGACGCAGGCTGCTGGAGCAGATGACACGCTATGCCAACTCAATGAATGTGATGATGCAGACGCAGGTGCGCATATCAAACAACATCTCAAACAGCATCAAGCATGCCTTCAACGAATTTCAGGCCACGGAGATAATAATGGGTCTGCACACGCATTGGAACATCTCGACCCGATTCTGGGGCGAATTTCACCAGAAACTATTTAATAGCTTGTCGCGCCAGATCATCATGGCACGCATAAACCAACCGCTTAACACCATGCGCCGCTTACAGATTGCCGTTCCATCAAGGGCGGAATACGAACCGGGATTCTATCGTTGGGTGGAGCGCATTGCACGGCTGGGCGATAACATTGAGTGCCGCATGACATTCTATGGAAGAAAGGAAACGCTCAGCCTCATCAACGAATACATGCAGGCACGGCATCCAAAACTGAGAATAACATTCACAGAAATGATTCACTGGAACGAACTGCCTACCATAGCGACAACCATAGCAAAGGACCACTTGTTCATTGTCGTTACGGCACGAAAGGGAACTATCTCATATAAGAACGCACTTGACAAACTTCCCGAAGAGCTTACAAACCACTTCGCAGGAACAAATCTCATGATTATATTCCCCGATCAGTACGTGACCGACGAAGAGAATATGACCGTGGCAAACCCTGAAGTGCACGCTAAAGTGAACAGTTAAACCCGAATCGGTCATTAGAGTCCTTGGCTGATTTTGTTCGATTGTTGAACAGATATGCTGGCGTTTCACCGAAGGCGTAGCGGGTTACGGCGAGATGAAATGACAGCGCAGATGTCGGCAAGCGGACTAAAGCAGGCAGGAAGCATGACGGTAATTACAAATCTAAGCAAATGCGGTCTAATGACCGATTAGGGTTAAAACAGCACACTCGCACGAGTGTCGGAGAAAAAAGAAAAAAGAAAAGCATGATAGAGATAAAAGGAATAACAAAATCGTTCGGCAACCTGCAGGTTCTTAAAGGCATCGACCTGAACATAGAGAAAGGCGAGGTGGTGAGCATCGTCGGGCCGAGCGGCGCCGGAAAGACCACACTGCTGCAGATAATCGGCACACTTGACAAGGCTGACAGCGGCGAAATAACTATCAACGGGGTTGACATAAACTCGCTGTCGAAAGCCAGGCTAAGCGATTTCCGCAATAAGCAGATTGGCTTTGTATTCCAGTTTCATCAGCTACTGCCTGAATTTACTGCCCTCGAGAACATCATGATTCCTGCCTTCATCGCAGGAGTGTCGAAATCGGATGCCAAGAGACGGGCAGAGGAACTGCTGCAGTTCATGGGATTGAGCGACAGGGCATCGCATAAACCGAACGAGCTCTCGGGCGGCGAAAAGCAACGCGTAGCCGTGGCAAGGGCATTGGTAAACAATCCTGCCGTAATACTGGCTGACGAGCCGTCGGGCAGTCTCGACTCTAAAAACAAGGAGGAGCTGCATCAGCTGTTCTTCAAACTGCGCGACGAGTTCGGACAGACCTTTGTCATCGTCACCCACGACGAGCATCTGGCTGCCATCACCGACCGCACCATTCACATGGAAGACGGACTGCTGGCACAGGAAATAAACAAGAAAGAAATAGAGATTACAACAAAAACAGAGGAATAATGGCTACACTAAAACTTGGCGATTTCAATACGCTGACCGTAGTAAAGAGCGTCGACTTCGGTGTTTATCTTGACGGAGGCAAGGCAGGAGAGATTCTCCTTCCACAGCGTTACGTGCCGGAAGGCATCGACATCGGCGACGAACTGAAAGTATTCATCTACCTCGACCAGGAGGAACGCATCATCGCAACTACGGAGACGCCCCTGGCAAAGGTGGGCGAGTTTGCATACCTTGAGGTGAAATGGGTCAACGAATATGGCGCATTCCTCGGCTGGGGACTGATGAAAGACCTGTTCTGTCCTTTCCGCGAACAGAAGAAAAAGATGGAGATCGGAGATTCCTATATCGTGCATGTCCATATCGACGAAGAGAGCTATCGCATCGTGGCTTCTGCCAAGGTGGAGCGTTATCTCGACAATGAAATTACGCTCCAAAACGGCGAGGAGGTCGACCTGCTCGTATGGCAGAAGACAGAACTGGGGTTCAAGGTCATCATCAACAACCGCCACGCGGGTCTTGTCTATCAGGACCAGGTGTTCACCTATCTCCACACCGGTGACAGAGCGAAGGGTTATATACAAAATATCCGTCCTGACGGAAAGATTGACGTGTCGCTCCAGCGCACCGGTCGCCGGCAGACGCTCGACTTCGCCGACACCTTATATAATTATATACAGGAGCACGGAGGCACATGTCCTTTTGGCGACAAGAGCAACGCCGACGACATATACCGCGAGTTTCAGGTGAGCAAGAAAGTGTTCAAGAAAGCCGTCGGCGACCTATATCGTCGCCGGCTCATCACGATTTCCGACAACGCGTTAGCTCTTATATAACAGACGTTGCGACGTGATTGCCAAGACGGAACGTGATAAATCACTCACCTACGATAGGCGAATAAATTTAACAAAAAGACTATTCTAAACGCAAATACAGCCGATATTTGCCAGCGTATTGTCGTTCGTTGGCAAAAAACGCTTATTTTCGGTGTTACATGAAATGTGCTGATAATAAGAGTAATAAACACTTTTGGATTATACAAAAATAAGAATCTGTTTCAAGAACCGCAGTTTCTTAATTATAATACCTACGTTTCTTGTCAATCAAACCGACCTTTTCAGCGCAAAGAACCACTGCTTCTTGAGAGAAAAATCACGGAATAAAGCTATTTTCAGCTGTTAGCGCTTCTCGAATATGCGGTTTTCTGTCATACTGACTTGTTAAATCACAGTTTTTGATTTTCTATTTCGTGAAAAATCACAATGATGATTTTTATTTACATTTATTGTTATCCGGTAATCAAATTATAGCGATGAATCGAGTAGGATGCAACCTGTAGGAACGTGATTTATCACGTTCCGCAATCCTTTGGGAAACAGGCAATCCGAACGACGTAGGGGCGTGATTTATCACGTTCCGCCCCAGCGCGGAGTCCATTGTACGGACT